>JAKSPQ010000012.1 GCA_024404665.1 Clostridia bacterium | reverse complement strand
TCCACTTCGTGTCCCGCATCGCGGGCGACGTCTGCAAAGCGCTCCGCCAGTGCGGCGGAATTGCTGCCGTTACGCAGGCTCGCAGAAATTACAATCACTTTTTTCTTCATTTTCATATGCTCTCCTTTTGCTTGGTTTCCAGTTCGTGTATCATATAATCTATGCAATCCACCTGCCGTCCGGCTCACATTCCCTCATTAAGCACGGCTTCTGCAGAGCTTAAAAGATTATACCATGTTTTCGGATATAAGTAAAATACTTATTTGTTATTGCTGTCATTGGTTTTTCCTATTGCAAAGAATCATTATTCATGGTATAATGATTCTATTCGAAAGATGAAAGGATGATTATACTATGCTTGACGTACGTTTGATACACTATTTTCTGGTAGTCGCCAGGGAGCAGAATATGACCCGGGCGGCGGCGGAGCTGCATATATCGCAGCCGAGTCTTTCCGCGCAGATATCAGAGCTTGAGAGCCGCATCGGTGTCAAGCTGTTCAGGCGCACAAATAAAAACACACTTCTGACCGAGGACGGCATTCTGTTCCGGTCCCGCGCTCAGGAGCTGCTGGATCTATCGGATAAGATCGAATCGGAGTTCACCGTCGGCGCCGGCGGTGTCAGCGGCGACATTTTTCTCGGCTGCGCCGAAACTCATATCATGTCGTATATCAGCGAGGTGTTCAGACAGATGAAGCTTGAGTACCCGGATGTCCGGCTGCATATCTACAGCGGCGACGCCGAAGCGGTCCGTGAGCGTCTCGACAAGGGGCTTCTGGACGTGGGACTGCTGCTGGGGCCTGCTGTTCACGAAAAGTACGATTACATAGGACTCGGAATGTACGATACCTTCGGCCTTTTGGTTCCGCGCGACTGTGACCTCGCGGAGAGAGCGAGCATATCCGTCGGAGAGCTGTCCGAGCTTCCGATTCTGATGTCACGGCAGACAGCATCCGGAAGCCAGAACATCATAGGTATGAATCCCGCGGAGATCCATACTGTCGGCAGCTACAACCTCGCGACGAACGTGACATATATGGTAGAACAGGGGCTCGGGTACGCGCTGTGCATCGACAATCTGGTCAATACCGAGGGGCGGAATCTCAGATTCATCCCGATTAAACCGGAGGTCAGACTCGAGGCCTATATAGTAACGAAGAAGTATGCATATCTGTCCAAGGCGGTCCGTGTGTTCCTGCAGAGACTGAACACCGCGGAATGAGAAAAGAGTGCCCCCGATAAGGCGAAAATACAGTTCGGTTCTTTTGTGATGTTTTTGTGAAATCGTCAGCGGGGGGACCTCTTTCTCTTGACTATTTTTTATTATTATAGTATAATATTATGAATATATATATATTTATCCCAGAAAGGCGTAAACAATGTTCAGGCGGATACTCAAATCTGTCAGGGAATTCAAACTCCCTACGTACCTTACATTCATCTGTATGGTATTCGAAGCCGGAATCGAGTGCGTTATTCCGTTCATTACGGCGGAGCTGATCAATAAGATCAGAAGCGGCGCGGTCCTCGGCGATGTTATCGTAACAGGTCTCATCCTTGCCGGCATGGCGATGGTTTCATTGCTCTGCGGCTGGCTCGGCGGAATCTGCTGCGCGAAGGCCTCATCCGGATTTTCCAGAAATCTCCGTTCGGACCTTTTCTCCAAAATTCAGAATTTTTCTTTCGAGAGTGTCGACAAATTCTCGTCGGCCTCGCTTGTTACGAGACTGACAACCGATATTCAGAACGTCGGAATGGCTTATATGATGGTAATCAGAACAGCCATACGAAGCCCTCTCATGTTTGTATTTGCCATTATTATGGCTTATACCATGGGCGGCGCCCTTTCAATGACCTTTGTCGTTGTAATCCCCGTGCTGATTTTCGGCCTTCTTATCATTGCGAGGTTCGCAATGCCCGCATTCCACCGCGTTTTCCGCAAATATGACAAGCTCAACGAGTCCATCGAAGAGAATGTCCGCGGAATGAGAGTCGTAAAGGGCTTCTCCCGCGAGGAATACGAAAAACGCAAATTCGAAAAGGCCTCCGAGGATATCCGTAAGGACTTCGTCAAGGCCGAAAAAATCGTTGCGATGAACAACCCTCTCATGCAGATCTGCATGAACTTCAACATGGTCTTCGTCCTCCTCGTGGGTTCGAAGATGATCATCGGCAGCGGTGCCGCGGATCTCGACGTCGGACATATGTCCTCCATGCTGACCTACGGCGTACAGATTCTCATGTCGCTCATCATGCTTTCGATGATCTACGTCATGCTCACAATCTCCATGGAGTCTTTCAGAAGAATCGATGAGGTCCTGAGAGAGGAGCCCATCCTTGTGAATCCCGAGAACCCCGTCTTCGAGGTTGCCGACGGCTCCGTTGACTTTGACGGCGTAAGCTTCAAATATTTCAGCGAAGCCAAGAAGGCCGCGCTTGACGGCATCGATATTCACATCCCCTCCGGCGCCACAGTGGGAATTCTCGGCGGAACCGGTTCGTCAAAATCGACGCTCGTTCAGCTTATTCCGAGACTTTACGACGTTACCGAGGGCAGCGTCAGGGTAGGCGGCAGGGACGTCCGCGAATACGATCTTGACACACTGCGTTCATCTGTATCGATGGTGCTTCAGAAGAATATGCTTTTCTCCGGCACTATCGCGGAAAACCTCCGCTGGGGCAATCCCGATGCTACAGATGAGGAAATCGAGCAGGCATGCGAGCTTGCCCAGGCGAGCGAGTTTGTACATTCCTTCCCTCAGGGCTACGATACCTATATCGAGCAGGGCGGAACGAATGTTTCCGGAGGACAGAAGCAGCGTCTCTGCATTGCCAGAGCGCTTCTGAAGCGTCCGAAGGTTCTGATTCTCGATGACTCGACATCCGCCGTCGATACCAGAACCGATGCTCTCATCAGGGAAGGCTTCAAAAAATTCATTCCCGAAACCACAAAAATCATCATCGCCCAGCGCGTTGCCTCCGTTCAGGATGCCGATATCATCATCGTCATGGACGGCGGACGCATAGCCGCTGTCGGAACCCATGAGGAGCTTCTTGAGAAGTCCGATATATACCGCGAGGTATTCGAGCAGCAGGTGAGCGGAAAGGAGGACCGTTGAGATGGCGGAAGAAAAGAAAAATACGCTGAACGAAGCATCCGTCGCAGGCGCAGCTCCCTCCGAACCGCAGAGACGCGGCAAGCCCAGAATGGATTTCAAGGTGCTCGGAAGGGTATTCAAAATGCTGGTGGGCTTCTATCCAAAACTGGTTCCGATCACGGCCTTCTGCATTATTTTCAGCTCGGTCTGCGCGGTAATGCCGGCCGTATTTCAGCAGAAAACCATCGCTAAGATTTCCGATGTCCTAAAGGAGGAGGTCGCGGCCTCCGTCGGCCTCGAGCCTGATGCCGAAGCCGAGGCTCAGGCCAAGGGCGAGGAGTTTATATCGCAGAAACTCGATCTTGAGAACTATTGGGAAGAAGAGAAGCACGATATCATAAACCTTGTCGCGGTACTGATAGCGTTTTATGTTCTCTCAATCTTAAGCTCCACCCTGTACAGACTTCTCATAGCGGAAATAACACAGGGCTTCCTCTGCAAAACGAGACAGCATATGTTCGACAAAATGCAGAACCTGCCCGTAAAATTCTTTGACACAAAGAAGCACGGAGATATTATGTCCGTGTATACAAACGATATCGATACCCTTCGCGAGCTTGTATCTCAGGCATTTCCTCAGATGCTCACTTCCGGCATTATCGTAATCGGAGTATTCGCGGTAATGCTCTGGTACAGCGTGTGGCTGGCACTGGTTGTTATTTTGGGCGTCATGGCAATGATGCTTGTATCAAAGAAGCTCGGCGGAGGCTCCGCCAAATACTTCACACGTCAGCAGAAGGCTGTCGGTAAGACCGAGGGCTTCATTCAGGAAATGATGAACGGTCAGCGTGTCATAAAGGTGTTTACTCACGAAAAGAAGTGCATTGATGATTTCAATGAAATCAACAACGCTCTCTTCGAGGACAGCTATAAGGCACATGCGTATGCCAACACCCTGGGACCCGTTATTATGAATATCGGAAACCTTCTGTACGTCATCATCGCTACCGTGGGAGGAGCTCTTCTTCTCGCAAAGGTTCCGAATCCTTCGGTTCAGAATCTCGTGAACGGTCTGGGGCTCGGCGTGCTCACCATAGATATCGTCGTGCCCTTCCTGAATATGACCAAGCAGTTCACCGGTAACGTTAACCAGCTTGCTCAGCAGGTCAACATCATCGCAATGGCCTCCGCCGGCGCAAAGCGCGTATTCGAGCTCATGGATGCCGAGCCTGAGGTTGACGACGGCTACGTAACTCTCGTGAACGCCGAAATCGACGGAAACGGCAACATCACAGAGTCCGAAAAGCGCACCGGACGCTGGGCCTGGAAGCATCCTCACAAGGAAGACGGCACGGTAACGTATACAGAGCTTCGCGGCGACGTCCGCATGACGAACGTCGATTTCAGCTACGTGGAGGACAAGCCCGTTCTGCACGATATCAGCGTATACGCAGAGCCCGGACAGAAGGTGGCCTTCGTAGGCGCAACCGGTGCCGGAAAAACCACCATCACCAACCTTATCAACCGCTATTACGATATTGCCGACGGAAAAATCCGCTATGACGGCATAAACGTAAACAAAATCAAAAAATCCGATCTTCGCCGCTCTCTCGGAATAGTCCTTCAGGACACAAACCTGTTTACCGGAACCGTTATGGAAAACATAAGATACGGAAGACTTGATGCCACCGATGAGGACTGCATGCAGGCAGCAGAGCTTGCCGGAGCAGCGGATTTCATCTCCCGTCTTCCCGACGGATACAATACCGAGCTCTCCAACAACGGCGCGAACCTGTCCCAGGGTCAGCGTCAGCTCATCGCCATCGCAAGATGTGCCGTGGCGGATCCTCCGGTAATGATACTTGACGAGGCGACATCCTCCATAGATACCAGAACCGAGGCCATCGTTCAGCGCGGAATGGATAAGCTTATGGAGGGCAGAACAACGTTCGTCATAGCTCACAGACTGTCAACCGTAAGGAACTCCGATGTAATCATGGTTCTCGACCACCGCCACATCATCGAGAGAGGCAGCCACGAAAAGCTGATTGCCGAGCGCGGAACATACTACAGACTTTACACCGGAGCATTTGAGCTCGAATAAAACATCGGAAGATTATTCCGGTTGAAAGTAAATGAATGGATGCTTTAAAAGCCGAGGCCTTTCAGAGCATCCCGGTTCTCAGACCTGAATGAAAAAGGAGATAAAATGAAAAGGACACTCAGATTAATCGCGCTTGTCATTTCATTTATTATGATATCGTCAACGCTTGCTGCATGCTCCGGCGGTAATACCGATAATACCGAAGCTCCCGTATCCACGGAGTCCGAAACTCTCGCTCCGGAAAGAGAAGCGCCGGTGATTATCGAGGACGGAAAAGCCGTTTATTCCATAATCAGAAGCTCTTTTGATTCCGATGAGATCGCGGCAGCGGCAACATCGCTCTTTAAGAGAATAAAGAACAAAACGGGCGTATCGATATCCTATACCGAGGATCTTGCCTCGATGAACAATACCGTAAACGATAATTACGAGATTCTCATCGGCAACACAAACCGTCCGGAGAGCGCCGCGAAAAAAGCCGAGCTTTCCGCCATGGACTGGTTCGTAGGTGTTGTGGGCAGGAAAATCCTCGTCATCGGAGGCTGCGACGAGTCTACAATCAAAGCAATAGAGGCCTTTGAGGATATGATAATCACTGCGCTTGCCGGCTTTTCCTCCGGCGGAAACAGGCTTGTGATTGACACCCTTAAGACCGACAGGCTTTATATCAACAAATACCCCGTATCGGATTTCAGTCTCTGCGGTCACAAAATCAGCGAATACGTGATCCGTTACGGAGCCGAGGAGTCTGCCAGAAGCGCAGCTTCAAAGCTTGTCGATGCGCTTACAAAGAATGTGGGCATAGTTCCCGAGTCCGCAAGCTGCATGTCGTCCAACGAAAAGCCGTATGAAATCGTTATAGGCAAGACAAGCCGCGGAAAATCCTCCGAAATCACCGAGAGTCTGAACGGCGTTATGCCTTACTCAATCGTACATGAGAACGGAAAAATATACATCTGCGGCAAAGGCCTCGGACTTGAGGCCGCGGTAAACCTTTTCATCTCCGATTATATCTCGAAGGACGAGCCGGTTGCGGAGACGCTCAGCGTTCAGGGTGATGCCGCCGGAAGCACAATATACGGACTGACAAACGGCGCCGATATCCGCGTAATGACAAACAACGTATGGAAGTGCGACAATAACCAGCCTGCCTGGAAGGAGATGGGAATGGACTGCTCCGCCAAGACGAGATCCGTGGGCTTTTCTTATGTATATATCGCCTTCAAGCCGGATATTATCTGCTTCCAGGAAATGTCTCAGATGATGTTCAACTACGTAAGGAACGAGCTTAAGAGCGCGGGACTGAATTATAAGGTCGTTTGCTTTGCAGGCTCCTCCGCCGCGGACGATACTCCGCTTCTTTACAATGCAGACAAGCTGAAGTTGCTTGATTCCGGACATCATCTCTATACCTACGGAAACAACGGAAACTCAAAGGGATATACATGGGGTTATTTTGAGGACATCGCGACCGGAACCAAATTCATCTGTCTTTCCACGCATCTCTGGTGGAAGAGTGAAAGCGAGGATCCCGGAAGCAATGAGTCGAGAAGAAAGCAGGCGGCCGAAATCGTCGCTCTTTCCGACAAGCTTATCGCCATGTACGGCTGCCCCATGATTATGGCGGGAGACCTGAATACCAATACCACGTCGACCGCTTACAAGGAGCTGCTCAACGGAAGCTTCGAGGATTGCCACGACATCGCCGCAGTGAAGACAAACTCCAGAGGACATCACAAGTGCTCCGCCGAGGGGTATTCCACCGAAATGTATTCCGGAAATTACACTTCAAACGCAATCGACCACCTGCTGATAAAGAACAAGGGCGATTTCAGGATGCTTTCGTTCTATCAGTGCATACTTGATTTCTACTGGCCGCTCTCCGACCATATGCCCGCGTTCATAGACTTCTCGTTCAAATAATATTCCGTTTAACCTGCGTCCTGTTATACCTGTATTTATTTCAGCAATAATTCTCCGCGGGGGAAGACGTTTCCTCCGCGTGAGAATCAGAGCACTGCCGGGGTTCCCCGGAGGAAAGGAAAGATTATGAAAAAGAAGATGGTCGCGCTGATCTCATCGCTGCTTGTTTTTGCTGCTTTACTCGGACTCATGGCCTGCACAGGAACACCAACGGATACGCAGCCCGGCTCTGACACCGTCGGAGGACCCGACACTACCGTGAAGGCTGACGAAACTACAGCCGCAGAAGGAACCCCGGAAGAGAGCACATCCGCTGATGTGCCGGTTACCGTTCCCGAATCCATAAAGATTCTTGCAATAGGCAACTCTTTTTCGACAGACTGCATGGAGTATCTCTGGAAGCTTTTGAAGGATGCAGGAATCGAAAACGTAGTTCTCGGCAATCTTTACTACGGCGGCTGCTCCATGGCTCAGCATCTGAATTTCGTCAAGACCGACAGCGCCTCGTACACATATTACAAGAACACCAAGGGCGCATGGACCTCCACTGCCAATTACACGATGGCCAAGGCTGTCGCAAATGAGGAGTGGGATATTATAACCGTTCAGGAAACCTCCAAGACCTGCGGAGTGGATTCGGCATATAAGACATCCTTCACTAAGCTCACCGATGAAATCCGCAAGCTCAACGACAAGGCCGTTCTCGTATGGAACATGACCTGGGCTTATCAGCAGGACAGCACTCATTCATCGTTCCCGAATTATGATAAGGACCAGATGAAGATGTACACGATGACGACCGAGTGCGTTCAGAAGTACATCGGCGCCGATGACAGATACTCCTACGTCATCCCCGTCGGAACCGCGGTTCAGAATGCCAGAACCTCCTATCTCGGAGACCATCTCACCCGCGACGGCTATCATCTGAACAAGGAGTTCGGAAGATATCTTGCCGCCCTCACATGGACCTGCAAAATCACGGGCGTGTCCCCCTATGACATCGCATACAATCCCGTTCCCGGCTCCATCAACGAGGATATGGTAAGCGTCGCAAGAGAGTCCGTAAAGAATGCTCTTGCAGTACCTTACGGCGTGACCAAGTCCGAAATCACAACCGGAAAGGGCTCGCTTGCCGGCAGCGTCGTGGTTGTCGATCCCTCTGAAATTCTTAATCCCGAGGATTTCATCGAGGCTGACAGACAGGTTGCCATGACTAACGGCACCGATCTTTCGAAATACACGCTGTTAAAGTGGGATTATCTTGAAAACACCTACTGGAACTGCACGTCAAAGGCCGGAACCACAACTCCCGCATCGACGGCAGGCACTTATCACCAGAATATCTGCACCAAGAATAAATACTCGGTTGCGACGGAGCTTCCCGAGGGCACGATAATCATCTGCGACGGCGGATGGCAGTACAGACTTGAAAAATATGTCTCCGAAAACGATAAGTATACGGGCAAGCGCCCCGATATGTCTAACGCTCCATTCTTTGTACTTACTTCGGATTTTATCGGAGATGCAAAATATATCTCATGGAACGTGGCTTCGAGCCCCAAATCCGATATTTCCGCGATTTATGCTCAGGCTGCGGCTCACGTCAGAATATACGTTCCGAATAAATAGGAAACAGACCATATGCCACTTAAACTCAAGTGTCCCGTGTGCGGACGGCTTCTCGGCCGTCCCGGGACCGAAAAAAGACTTCTCTGCGAAGGAGGAAAACACAGCTTTGACATAGCCCGTCAGGGGTACGCAAACCTTCTGCTCCCTCAAAAAAAGGGCGCATCGGTTCCCGGCGACAGTGATATGATGGTGAAGGCTCGGACAGGCTTTCTGAATGCCGGATACTATCAGCCTTTTTCCGATGCGGTGAACGCCGTCTGCGCAGAGGAGCTCCGCGGAGACACCGTAGCTGACGCCGGCTGCGGAGAGGGGTATTATTCCTCAAGGCTGGTCAATGCGACTCCCGGACTCACCGTAGCGGGCTTTGACCTGTCAAAGCCGGCCGTATCGCACGCGGCGGCATCGGCAAAGCTTGCGGGCATCGATAATCCGCTGCTCGGTGCGGCCCCCGGCTGCTGTTTCGGAGTTGCTTCGCTGTTTGAAATGCCTCTTTGCGACGGCAGCGCCGACGGTATCGTCAATCTCTTTGCTCCCGTGGCGGGAGAAGAGTTCGCCAGAGTCCTCAGCGATGACGGTTTCCTGCTTGTTGCCGTCCCCGGGGAGGAGCATCTTCTGGGGCTGAAAAGAGCAGTGTACGACCGTCCGTACCTCAACGAACTGAGAAGAGATGAAATAGAGGGCTTCCGGCTTACCCGCAAGGAAAGGGTGAGCTATGAGGCTGAGCTCAGAAGCAACACCGATATACTGAACCTTTTTGCCATGACACCGTATTACTGGAAGACCTCCGAGGCGGACAAGGCAAAGCTTAACGGTCTCGATTCACTGAAAACTCCGGTGTGCTTTGATCTCTTGGTATACAGAAAAAATAAAAAAACGGGTGCAAGCTCGATTCACAGATGAAAAACGGGTCGAATACTTACCCGATATACCGGCAGTTTAACATGTCAGCCTCGCCGTAATACAACAATTTTAATGGTCCGACAGAATCATTTTTTAGTCGGTACCTGAAAATAACGCAGTTCCTGAAAGGAGGAAGCTCTTTTGTCAAAACAGATACAGGAACAGGAGCCCGATAGGGCGCCGATCGGAAAAAGATATAAATATATACCGATAAAATCTGCCAGAGCAATCTGGGCATCCGTGTTTACCTGGCTTGCCTGCGCGCTGATTTTCCCGCTTTACAGAATCGGCTGGCTGATCGCATCAGCGGTCATCACGCTGACCGTCGGGCTCATTGTCAAAAAAACGACGAAGCCGGAAACGCGCCGCATCGAAGTCCCGTTTTCCAGCGGCAATCCCGAGGTTGACGATGCCGTCAGGGAATTTGACCGCGTTGCCGCCGTCGTTGAGAGCGACAGGGCCGCAATTGCGGATAAGTATCCGTCGACCGCGGCGCATATGGGAGAAATCGTTTCGCTGCTCGGGAAAATAGCGGAGGATGTTGCCGAGGATCCCTCGGACCTCAAGCGATGCCGCCGCTTTATGAATTACTATCTGCCAATAACGGTGAAGCTTTCGGACAAATATGCATCAATTGCGACTAAGGACAATGTCGCAAACGTTGTTGAAACACGCGAGTCCATTGATACCGCGTTTGTCCAGATTGAATCGGCGCTTCGCAAGCAATATGACGCGTTGTTTGCCGATGATGCGCTTGATATAACAACGGATGTGGCAGTACTTGATACGATGCTGAAGAAGGACGGACTTCAGTCCGATCTTGTCGATAAGGATTAATTTTTGAAATTAAAATAACGGAGGATAAAACAATGATTACCACTGAAACCAAGGAACCCGTCATCAACCTGACCCTCGATCCGTTTGGAACAGCCATCACCGAGGTCGCGGAATCCGGTGAACAGCCCGAAGTCATTTCCGAGAATCTCAATAAGCTTGTAAGCATGAATCTGACTCCGGAAGAGATGGAGGCTGTCAATAGCTTCTCCGCACAGATTGATATTACCAATACCGCCAACATTATTCACTTCGGCGCTCAGGCTCAGCAGAAGGTTGCCGATTTTTCCGATACTGCCCTCCAGTCCGTTAAGACTCAGCAGCTCGGAGATGCAGGTCAGGCCGTAACAGAACTCATCGATCAGCTCGAGGGCTTCAACATGGCCATCGAGAACGTCAACTCCGGCTTTGCCTCCAAGCTTTTCCGCAATACCAAGCGCAAGATAAAGAATCTCACCGTTAAGTACGATGACGTCAACGCCAACGTAGACCGCATCGTCACCACCCTTGAAAGCCACGAGGTTACCCTTACGAAGGACGTTGCCGTGCTCGACAAGCTGTATGACACAAATCTCACGTACTTCAAGGAGCTCTCGATGTACATCCTTGCCGGCAGAAAGAAGCTCGATGAGGAGCGCGCCACCACCCTCGTAGAGCTTAAGAACAAGGCTGAGCTATCCGGTCTTCCGGAGGATGCCCAGAAGGCGAATGATTTTGCCTCCATGTGCGACCGCTTCGAGAAGAAGATTTACGATCTTGAGCTGTCAAGAACAGTATCCATCCAGATGGCTCCTCAGATCCGTCTCATTCAGAACAACGATACACTCATGACTGAGAAGATTCAGTCCACCATCGTCAACACCATCCCTCTCTGGAAGAGCCAGATGATAATAATGCTGGGTCTTGCTCACACAGAGGACGCTCTGAAGGCAGAACAGGCTGTTACGGATATGACCAACGCGCTTCTTAAGAAGAATGCGGAAAAGCTGCATCAGTCAACGGTTGCCGTGGCAAAGGAGAACGAGCGCGGCATCATCGATATCGAAACCCTCACTGCTACAAACAGGGAGCTCATCAGCACGCTCGATGAGGTCCGCCAGGTCCGTCAGGAGGGCAGAGCGAAGAGAGCGGCAGCCGAGGGCGAACTCGCAAGGATTGAGGGAGAACTCAAGGCCAAGCTTCTCGAGCTTGCCAACTGACATCCGTATATCCGTAAATGAAGCTTAAAGAAGTATTAAAATACAACCGTACAGCCGGCATAATTGCGCTGATCCTTGTTGTTCTGCTTTCCGTCTTCGCCGATGCCAACATGGCCTTGAATGCTGAGCGTAAGGACGTCAGAAAGGCGTATAAAAATGCGGATTTCCCGACACTCATTGAAAAATGTGCCGATGAGATGCGTCTGCTCTGCAAAGAAGCGGATAAGCTCGGCATATATGTCACACGCGGTGTCGATGCCGCCGATGCGCTTGAGGCGTGCAGGAAAAAGCCTGACGGCTCATACGATGCGCTGACGTCCGTGTATGCGAACGCGGTTTCCATAGGCAATGAGATTATTACGGGTATTCACAATGACGATGAGGAGACCTCGCGTACCGTTGCGGCGGCCCTGAAGCATTATGACAGCCTGGGACAGCAGCTTTATTATCTTTCTGTCAGCCCGGACTACAATAAGGAGGCTGCCGAATACAATAAAGAATCAGCGCGTCCTCTCTGCAGGCTTCTGGCTCCGTGGTTCGGAGAAGCTCCGGAGTATGATGCACTGTTCGAAAGATACAGGGAGAAGTTCCCGAATATTAAGACGGAGAATCCGACTGACATATCCGTCGGCATATTCGATGAACTTATTGAGAGCCTCGGAAGCCTGTCCGGCAATCTCATGGGGCTTGTCGGTAAGATTCTTGCTTTTGCGATAAAAATAATAGCGGCAATAGTAAGCTGGTTTGCAAAGCACTTTGTTGTGGCTGCCGTCGTGCTTGTCATTATTATCGGCGGAATCATAAACTCAAAGAAAAACTGAAAAACAGGAGATGTTAAAAAGACCTGTGGCTTTTTACCATCTCCGTGTTTTTATAATATCGAATCCTTTACGTAATAGTGTCTTCCAAGCCATTTAGTAAGGCCGTCAAGACCGGGATAAACCATACGCTCGCTTATGTTGAGCTTATCGAGCATGTCGCGGACATCCCATCTGATCGATGCCTTGATGACGTATTTTATGGTGTTCGACGTGCTTTCATTAAGATAATCGTTGATGTTTCCCATGCCGTCGGGGACGACGGTGAAGAACGAATACTGGTTGACTATTCTGGGATCGATGGAGGGCGGCTCGATTACGACCATTCCCTGTCCGTTCATGTCCCTGTCAAAGCTTTCGAGGTCCGGCGCGACCTTCATAAGCTTGTCGACGGGGAAAATGAATGAAGACGTATTATTCATTTCAAGCTTGTATTTTTCCGGGAGCATGTCGAACATTTCACGCATATCGAGGCGCCAGATTACGCAGTCGTGAGCTTCCATATCATCCAGGTTCGGCTCCGTGCAGGCAAAATGAAGCGCGATGAGGGCCGAGTGCGACCAGTCGAGCAGTCTTGTCGGCAGGCCGTAATGCTGTCCGAGAATCAGCTGTCTCCATACCGAGGTGGCAACCGTGGGATCCTCTATTGCGGCATATTTCGTGAAATTCTTCAGAATGGAGGGCTCCAGAACCTTGGCAAGCGATTTGCAGTTTCTGTAAAGACTTGTTTCAAGCTGAAAATCGTCAGTCATTCCTCTGTACAGATAAAAGCTTCTGTATCTGTCAATGCCCTCAAGATATGTCTGCTCCGTAATCAGCGGCATCAAAGCGTCTATCGAATCTATTGTAACGGTTTTTATCATAGCGAATCTGTTTAGCCCTCCTGGGGCTTTTCTCCTTGATTTCATTATAATAAGTATATCATTTTCCCCGGAAAAAGTCAACATAAAGAACTGAGATGCCGAAAAGTCTGAGGCTTTTTGACATCTCCGTTGTTTTTTCGGAAGAGACCCGGGCATTTTGTGACGTAGTCCGACACTGTTCGGAATCACGCACCGTCCGTTTGCCGGGCCTCAGGGAAGGTCGCTTCAGGCTCTTATTTCCCTTCAGCCTGCGGTAACCGAGGCCGAGCTCTGCTTCCATGAAGCAAAGACAGAACCGTCTTTAACAATCTGATATGAACCGCCTGTTTTCATGCTGTCCGAACAGATCCAACACGATGTGTATCCGCTTTCGAGTCTGAAGGCTGCAATGACATTTCCTTCTGCATCGCCGAAAATATATTCGCCTGCAGGAAAGCTCTTGCGCTGCATTTTTACCACGGGCGACGAACCGCTTGCGGGAAGCTCACAGATGCCTCCCAGAGCTATCAGAGTGCCTCCCGTGACCTTCACGGTGCCGTCGGTATCAAGCGAGCCTGCAACGTTGCCCTGAGCATTACCGCCCCTGATGAGGACAAAGCCGCCGGTCTGCGTGTATGTTCCGTTGGAATCGATGCCGTCGGTATCGCCGGAAGAGGTCGTGACTTCGATATGACCGCCCGAAATGTTTATGGAGGGTTTGGATGTTCCGGAGCCTGCATTTATGCCGTCATCGGTGGCATATACATAGATTTCTCCGCCCTTTATGTCAATGGTGTTGCCCTCGAGCCCCTCGTGAGCTTTTATTATGTTCACGTAACCGTCTCCGATCATAAGCACGGAATCGGCATGGATACCGTCGTCAGCAGATGTTATTTCGATGCTTCCGCCTGCGACCGTAACGTTTCCTGCGGACTTCAAACCGTTTTCAAGCGTTTCTCCGCCGTTGGCATGGATGCCGTCGTCCTTGGCGAATATAACAATCGTACCTCCGTTTAGGATAACGCTGTTGCCGGCCTTAATGCCCTTGGAGGAGTAGGCTGTCTTTTCGGTGTTCTTGCTGCCTCCGGCTCCCGGTCTTCCGCCCCCGGAGCTGCCCTTTTGGAGATTTGCCCAGTCTCCGTTCATACTGCTTCCGGATGCAGAGGTGACAAGATATGCATTCATCGAGGTGTTGATCCGTTCACCATCCGTCCTTGCCTGATACTCGCTCACGGAATTCCGGCTTCCTGCGGCGAATCTGTAAAACGCAACATGCGAATAACCGGTCGGGGCGCGGAGTACAAGGCCCGCATACTGTGTTCTGCCCGAGTACACGGCGCTTGAATAGGAAGCATCGGCCCAGACTCCTGCAGACATGTCGTCATTGTAAAAGAGCGCAGCATATCTGATGGAATCCGAATACATGGATGTGGGAACTATGAGGTTAAGCTCTGTATCCGTCGATGACGTCCCCGTCGACGGTAGCGGTTCGCCCGAGGTCTCGGCATAGGTTGCTGTCTTTACCGTAAGCTCGGCACCGTTCTCCATGATGAAATCATATGCGGCATCGATGCCGTCGCAGGCGGATGATATGCTTATTCTGCCGCCCGCAACCGTTACCGTTCCGCGCTGATTTCCCTTGGATGAAACATCGGTGTTCTCTGTTTTAATACCGTCTCCGCCCGAAGATATGAGAATGATTTCTCCGGACTCGACGGTGACGGAATCGTTTCCCTTGAGAGCATTGTTGGGGGCAACGACCTTGAGCGTGACGTTCTTTATTTTCAGGTCATCCTTGCAGTGGATTCCGTTGTTATATCCGGCAGTTATCACAAGGCTGCCCTTGCCGTTTATATTCATATCGCAGGTTGAATAAACAGCCCCTTCGCCCTTTGTATCGTCATCCGTTTCCTTCAGGGAACGAAGATCCACTATCTCGTTAAAACTGCCCTCAGCTGCTTTTACGGTGAGCTTTTCTGCGTTTATGCATTTTATCGGTGAGTCGACGGAGCAGGTGATCGAAGCACCTGAAAGGATAAGTTCTACCTCGCCGTCTTTACCGGCATCGATCTCAACGAACCCGCCCTCGAGCTTTCCCGAGAGAACGTAGCTTCCGGCTGAAGTAATACGGAAGGCGTTGCCTGAGGCGGTGACTGAGTTCCCGTCGGAGGATACAATCGTAAAATCACCGGTTATTTCCACGCGTTCGGATTCCGCGTCCTTCGGAGGGTCAGACGTGGGTTCTCCGCCTCCTGTGACAGAGGATTGCGCTCCGTTTCCGCCGGATGTGATTACGGAGCTTCCTATATCGCTGCCGAAGCCCGGACCTATGCTGAAGTGTCCGCAGGAGCTCAGCACCGACAGTACAATAAAAAGTGAAAGCGCGGAAGTTATAATTGTTTTCTTGTTTTTCATAATTCAGATTCTCCTTCCGGTTGGGTTCCGAGCTGGATTTCAAGATTGCCGTTTAAGCATCTGAGCTCGTCTATGAATTCACGTGATTTTGACTGATCTTTCAGGGTAATAATGTATTCAAGGCGGTAGAGGCTTCCCATATTTGCCGTTTTTATATTTGACAGTCTGTATTTTCTTGTGTATTTATTCAGTACGTCGTCAAATACACCGCTGAAATCCAGGGATTCGGGAACCGAAATCTTCAGTCGGTTCTCTGTCCCTGCGGATATGCTGACATAAGATAAGGAAAATGCGATTAAAACCGCAGCTGCCGTGAACAGAAGACCCAGCAGAACGTAGCCCGAAGCGCAGGCAAGGCCGGCAGTCATATCCAGAAGAACGGCAGCTATGTCCGCGCCTCTTCCCGGAACCGATCGGAACCTTACAAGAGAAAAGACACCGGCAATTGCAATACCCGTTCCGAGGCTGCCCTTGACCATTATGAGCAGCAGGCAAACCGCAGAGGGAATGATAAGCAGAGAGATTGAAAAGCCACTGGAAGCCCTGAATCTCAGCCTCATAAGGGCCGCTACGGCCGCTCCGCAGACAAGTGAGAAGACAAGGCAGAGAATGAGCTCGGCTCCCGTGAGGGGCTCCGTAATAATGCTTTGACAAATATTCATTTTATGCTTCCTCCATAAGAGTAATAGAGTGTTTTTTCTGTTCGTTAATAAAGGCCGTCCCGTATTTGGAGAAGGTTGAAGGATAAACCGAAAGGTCGCTCAGCGCATGCGTCAGCCAAAGCGGCATCGCTCCTCCGACCTTGATTTCCATCAATACGGAGCCCGAAGGCAATACTTTCGATTTCGGTCGGACATCGTCAAAGCCGGGAGAGCCGAAAAGACATACAATATCTCTGTCAAAGGTAATTCTCAGAGAGGGATCGTCTGCGGCATAATAAGCTTCGCGTTCGTAGTAAATAAGAGCGGCGGGCAGGGGTCTTCCGTTTCTTGAAAGGGCGGCATCAAGCTCGGAAATAATCTGGGATTCAAACGGCCTGATTCCGGTTTTTATTAAAATCATAGCCTCACTGAGCCGCATTGCTTCGCGTCTTTTATAAACAACCCCGCTGTATTTCTTTTTCAGCTCCAGAAAAACCGTCGAATTTGCACCCGGAACACCGTAACTTCTGATTCTGAGCTTCTCCTTGTAATCGACGGCATCGATCGATGCCCGAATCATTCTGTAATCGGCTGTGTCAAGGTATGCATTGCACACGAGGCTTTTGCCGTGTTCATCGGGGATCAGACGCTGTCCGATTTTTAATAGGAGCTGTTCCGTTTTTTCCTCGCTGAGCCTGTATTTCTTTTCTATTCGTTCAAAATTTACGACAAACATGTTATTTCTCCTTCCGTGGCTAAATTATATCACCTTAAACTTAAAGCTAACTGAAAAAACACTTCAGCTTTATTTCAGCTTTCCGATATATAATAATTGCAAATTCGGCAAGAACATGATAAAATATAAAGGAAGGAAGTGAAAAGATGAATATTCTGGTTGTTGAGGACGAAAAGAGACTGGCCGATGCTCTCGGACAGATTCTCAGAGAACAAAAATATATGGTAGACACGGTACATACGGGAACGGACGGATTGGCATATGCCGAAAGCGGTATTTACGATGTTGTTATTCTGGATGTTATGCTGCCCGGCATGAACGGCTTTGAAGTGATATCCGCTCTGAGAAAAAAGAAGGTATCAACCCCTGTTATAATGCTGACCGCAAGAAGCGAGCTCGGAGATAAAATCAGGGGACTCGATTCCGGAGCGGATGACTATATGACAAAGCCCTTCGAGCCCGGAGAGCTGCTTGCAAGAATCAGGGTTATGACAAGACGCAAGGGTGAGATAATATCCGACGAACTGGTGCTTTCAAACACGGTGTACAGAGCTTCATCGAACGAGCTCTTCTGTTCGGAAACGGGAAAGCATCTTCAGCTCAGCAATAAAGAATCGGAAATGCTTAAGCTGCTTATTTCAAATCCCGGGAGAATAATATCAAAGGAAGAGCTTATCACAAAAATCTGGGGATATGATTCTGAAGCCGGTGACAACAATGTGGAAGCATATATCTCTTTCCTGAGAAAAAAGCTGCATCATATAGGCTCCGACTGCTCCGTTATAACGGTGAAAAGACTCGGATATAAGCTGGAGGCCGGAAATGCTTAAAAAACTCAGGACAAAATTCATTGTTATTAATATGGCGCTTGTCTGCGGGGTCCTTTTGACTGTTCTTTTATTCGGCTTTATTTCCACGTTTCAAATGAAAAAAACAGAGCTTTATTTGTCTCTGGATAAAGCTCTGGAGCTGACGGTTATGAAGACGGGACACGGCGACAGGGATCATAACAAACCGCTTCAGCCGGGGCAGACAGGTCCTGACGGAGAGAATCCCGAAAAAACGTTCGGTTCATTTCAGACAGCCCCCGGTACGGAGTCCGATAAGAAAGCGGATGATTTTTCAGGAGCACAAAGGGAACCCCTCGGAGGCAGGCCCGAAAACATGATGCCCGAGCTCGGCAGAGACGATATGCCGCAGATATACGCGTTTACCGTCACGGTTAACGCCTCGGGAGAAATTATAAATACATATGCTCTGAACTCGGAAATGGATGAGGAGCTTTTAAGCTCCGCGGCCGCGGACGCCATCGCTTCCGGGAAGGAGCGGGGAAGCCTGAAGCAGCAGGGACTGCTTTATAAAATCCTGCCTTCCGAAAACAAAACGGTGATAGCGTTTACATCGGTGGCCGGCTTCAGAAGCTGGGAGATACAGACTGCAGTGCTTTATATACTGATATTTACAGTCGGTTCATTGCTCCTCCTCGCGGTCAGCTTTCTGCTTTCGGGAATCGCATTACGGCCGGTAAAAGCGGCCTGGGACAGCCAGAAGCAATTTGTCGCAGACGCTTCGCACGACCTGAAAACACCTCTCACCGTTATTCTTGCCAACAACAACATTCTGAAAAGCCATGCCGGAGACACGGTTGATTCTCAGATGAAATGGATCGAAAGCACGGATGAGGAAGCGACAAGAATGAAGAACCTTGCAGAGAAGCTCCTCGAGCTATCCGGTGCAGAGCAGATGGGAGACAAAATCGAATTAACCGATACAGACATGACGGATCTCATCGACGGAATCTCCATGCAGTTTGAGCCGGTTGCCTTTGAGAGCGGAGTGGCGCTTGACACGGATACCGACAGCGGTGTGAGGGTTAAATCGAATGCCGATGCGCTCTCGAGAATTGCTCATGTACTCATCGACAACGCAATAAAGTATTCGGCCAAAGGTGAGCGGGTGCTCATTGAACTGAAAAAGGAACGGAACGGAGTCCGCTTCTCGGTAACAAACAAAGGCACGGTTATATCCGCAGAAGATCTTGCTCATGTTTTCGAACGCTTCTACAGAGCCGATAAGGTCCGCGATGTCGGCGGCCACGGCCTGGGGCTTGCTATTGCAAAAAAGCTTTCCGAATCGATAAAGGCGGAGCTCACCGCATCGAGCGATGCTGCTCACGGCACCGTATTCGTTCTGACTATACCCTCGAAGCTTGTGGAATGATCCGGGCGGCCGGAGGCCGCCGAGAAAACGTATTATCCGGCTCGTTTGCCGGGAATCCGCGGCCGTATTACTCTTTTCCGCGGATTTTCGTAATAAACCGCGCAAAAAAGCCGGAAGTCCTTCCGGCGCACAGATAGTATGAAGGAGATGCCGAAAAGTCTTAGGCTTTTTGACATCTCCGTTGTTTTTATGTAATTAAAGGTTGAATGCTACTTCGATTTCGCGGATTTCTTCCTCTGAAATCGGTACAATGGTGCCGTTCATAGAGGCGATGTCGCAGAGCGATTCCGCGCCGAACTCCAGAACCTCAAGTCTGTCGTAGGCATTGAGCGGGGAGGTTCCGGCAACGATGACGCAGTCGTTTTCGATAATGGCAATCGGGTTCTTCATACTGATGCTGTCAACAATTTCCTCGGGATTGTTTTCAATGCAGCCGTATCCGTGTCTTACGGCATTCTTCAGGCAGATGTAGCCCTCGGGAATCATATGCGAGTTGAATTCCGCATCGGTGACCGCAAAGCCCATGATATATGGAGGTCTTGCGATCACTATGCTTTCGATATCGGCATGTGCCTTGAATATATCCGAAATGATGGGGGAAAGGGGAGAGGGAACCTTGCCCTTTTCGCATTTGTCTCCCTCGACTCTGACGAGCATGTCGGGAGTTAAGCGGGCTCTGTCTTCTCCCGCGGGAGTGACGATGAAGCCGCCTTTTGTTCTCGAGGCATAAACACCCGTTGCGGCAGTGAAGAGATGGTGACCGCAGCAGCGGACGGCCTTGTCGACGATGTCCTCCCTGACGGGGTCTTCATCGGCTTCAAGAACAGCCTCATACGAGGGAACCGCATTCTTCAGAGCGAGGCTGTCGGCGGAAAGATGTCTCACATCCCTGTGCAGCATCGATGCGGCAATACCGGTCCTTGCGGAAAAATCCAGTGCCTCGAACATCTGGAATGCGCGCTCGAGAGAATCGGCGCCGAGAACCACGCCGTGATTCTCAAGCAGAACTGTATCGCAGCCGGCTGCAAATTCGGCGGAAATAAGATCTCCGAGTCTTGTTGAACCGGGGAGAGCATACTTTGCAATTGCAATTTTGCCGCAGAGCGAAGCGACTCCGGGAAACATATCCATATCGGGAAGCTTGCGTTCAAGGCTGTAAGCCACGAGAGCGGCCGGATGGGCATGCAGGACGGCTTTGAGGTCCGGCCTTGAGCGAAGTACTGCGAGATGGAAGGGATACTCTGTAGAGGGCCTGTGCTTGCCGTGGACGACACCGTCGGGGGTGACGGACATGATATCCTCCTCCGTGAGGTGGGCCTTGTCAACGCCCGAGGGGGAAATCCAGAGGGTTCCGTTTTCATCCATTATGGAAAGGTTTCCGCCGGAGGTGGTGGTAAGCTTGGAGTTGTATAGTCTTGTCATAACCGCCGCAATCTTCTGTGCGGGGTTCATGTTCATAAGCTTCATTTCCGTATCTGCTTTCCGATTTGCGCCATATGAACGCAAATCTTTTTTTATCAAAACTTTGTCTAATATTATATCAAAAACGGCCTGAAAAGTCAATTACAGAGCGAAAAAAGGAGATGCAAAAAGTTGTGAACTGCCTGCATCTCCATTGACTGTCCTTACTGAAGGACTGAAATATTAATATTTTTAGTGTTCAGGTGCTCTTTACACCGCTCTGAAGCCCCGGCCGATTATCTCGTTTGCGGATTCAACGATGACAAATGCGTCGGGATCGATTTCATGGATTTTCTTTTTCAGCTGAGCGGCCTCAAATCTTCGGCAGACGGTATAGATGATTTTTACGTCATCGCCGGTATAGCAGCCGTGAGCATCGACCATCGTTGCGGAATGATTCATAACTCTGATTATGTGATCGGTAATTTCCTGCGGGTGCTTTGTGACAATCATGAAGGATTTGCAGACGTTCATGTTTTCTATGATACCGTCGACGAGGAAGGCCTTCGAGAAGAGTCCCAGCAGTGAAAAAAGACCGGACCGCATACCGAAGACGGGAAAAGCCGCGAGAGTAATGATGAGGTCGGTGCAGAGAAGTGCTTTGCCTACATCGAGCTTTGTGTACTTTTTGAGTATCAGGGCAATGATATCCGTGCCTCCGGACGATGCTCCCGAATTGAAGAGCAGAGCAGAGCCGATGCCGGTCATCATCACGGCATATATGAGCTCGAGAAAGGGCTGGTCGGTCATGGGAGCATCCATCGGAAGGAGGATTTCAAACAGCCAGGTGGAGCCGGAAACCAGCGTTGAGCAAATTACGGTCTTTAAGCCCGTGCTTTTGCCTATGACAAGAAAGCCTAAGATGAGCAGCGCGAAGTTTATGATGGTGAACAGCTGTCCCGTGGAAAGACCCGGTCTGAGCTTCGATATAATCATTGATATTCCGCTGATGCCGCCGGTCGAGAAGCCGTTGGGAACCTTAAAAAAATAGACTCCGCCTCCAATGAGGAGAGAACCCGATACGAGCATGAGTAATTCGGAAATCTTTGAGAAAAGCTTACCGCTTCGGATTTTTTTCATACAGACGTTACCCCGATGAGAATTGATTCACAGGACAAACAGGCAGTTCGCTCTATCTGTGAGCTGCGTTTTGCCATGAGAGGATATTATATCAAAAAAAGACAATAAAATCAATAAAAAAATGAATTGATACGTGAAGAAATAATGTGCTTCGGAGCGAAAACCCGAAAAGACTTCAACCGACGGGAAACCGAATGGGCAGTATTATTTTTACAGCCTCAGCTCCATAAGGGTAGTATCCTGCCAGACATCAAAACGGTCCTTTGCAATTCTTTCGCGCGTGCCTATTGTTCTGAAGCCGCATTTTTCATGCATATGAATCGAATGTGTGTTTACCGAACAGATGACGGAGAGCAGACTCCAGATTCCGTATTTCGGTGCTTCGCTTATCAGATGCTTCATAAGCGCGGGACCTATGCTGCGGCCTCTGAAGGCTTTGTCGACGTAAAGGCTGACTTCGACGGAGCCCCGGTATGCATCCATGCCGGATGTCGGGCAAACCGTTATCCAGCCCTCTACGGTGCCGTCGATCTCATATACGAAGCGGCAGAACGGAAGATGTCCCGCGTCCCACTTTTCATATGGCGGGCAGACTCTGTTGAAGGTTGAGTTTCCTTCAATAATTCCCCGTGCATATATTTCCGCCACGCCTGTCCAATCCTCCGTCAGCATGGGACGAATCAAAGCCGCCCGAGGGCTTATTGTATCTGATGTTGTTTTTTGGCTGTTCATTTTAACACCCGCTCTGAACGTTTTTCTGAGAAAAACAAATCCGAACCGATCGTTAATTTCGAACCGGTTCGGATTTGGCTGTTTTGGTTTTGGTGACCCGTACGGGAATTGAACCCATGTTACTGCCGTGAAAGGGCGGTGTCT
The DNA here is from genome assembly GCA_024404665.1 of Clostridia bacterium. Taxonomy (GTDB): domain Bacteria; phylum Bacillota; class Clostridia; order Oscillospirales; family CAG-272; genus CAG-390. Next base: position 4,245 of record JAKSPQ010000012.1, on the reverse strand, counting down.
TAACCTCTTGACCAACGGGCCTTATGTGCTCATAATCACAACGGGAATATTATATCACAAACGCAGAAAAAAAGCAAGACTTTTTTTGAAAAAATATAAAAAACGTAAGATGCGGAATATGAAATCCCGAAAATTAGGGCTGACAAGCCCATAACGCATAGGGGTCCCCGGGAGATTAATCCGGAACCGAGCGGCTATTTAATGCCTTCGGATAATAATCCGGGGTATGTTAACCGGCCGAAAAGCCATACGACATACCCCGTGACACTATTCCGGAATGCTCCGAAATTATGATAATTACTTTTTGGATTTCTTACCTGCCTCAACAGAGACTTTGATTCCGAATAAGATACGGAATACAGCCAGAGAGAGGAGAACTGCGGCAGCGGCGGCAGCGACAGTGCGAATCATATCCATGAAGCTTACAAAATGCTCTCTGCCTACATGATAGGTCTTATCGGCTTCCGCATCCTTTTTGCGTCTGAAGGAGAAGGTTAAATCCGATTTATAGCTGATGCCCGAATTCTTTAAGCTGTTTATGGCTCTTTTGAATTTGCATCTCATTGGAACTGTTGCGTATTTTTTCATTTGCCTTGCCTCTTTCATATTGAATAAAGGATTGTCCTGTCAGTCGAAACCGACGGCACAGATACAGTTTGATAATTATGGCCGAAAAAAGACATCAGCCGGGGAACTTCAGCTTTTTCAGCGCCGCATTCAGCTTGGTTATCAGCGGAACGGAGCTTTCCGACAGCGGTGTCCCTTCCGAAGCACACTTTCTTAGGGCTGCATAGGTTGCGGCGTCAAGATTTGCGACCTGTGAGCCGAAAATATATGAAAAATCAAAGTATTCCGGTTCGTCGATAAAGGAAAGCAGCGTAAAATAGCTGTCGTTATCCCTGAAATAGCCTTCATTCAGACAGAAATTCGCGTAATCGTCACCGATCCAGTTGCCGCTGGCGGCTGCCGATGCCGACAGAAAAATTCCCGTCTGTTCGGTTCTTTTGTTGTTTGCCGGTGCGCAAAGCACACTTTTGCCCGGAGACGCGAGCGTATAGACGGAATCCTGCGATGCTGAGACCTTGGGCAGCGGAAGCGCGGTCCATCTGACCTTCCGGTCCTTAAGACTTCCGGCTATGTCGCGGAGCCGTCCCACATGGAACAGCGAACGGCTTTCGCAAAAACAATCAAAGGGAGAAGCGGATGAGGACTGAGCGGCGACACCTGTATCCGTCGGTTCCGAAACGGACGGAACATAGACGTTCTTCATAAGAAGAGCGATAAGGTCCGAAAGCTGAGCGGCGGTGTCTCCGGTAACGTAGGTTACCGCGGGGTATCCTCCCGCAACGGAGGTGAGGCTGAGCCCCGAGCGAACGGCTGCGAGCTCTCCCATAACGGAACAGCCTATATCTCCGTATTCGGCGGATATGCCGTAAGCACCGTCCGGAAGCTCAGAGTCTTTTACTGCCTTTAACATGCAGTCGAAATCGAAGCTGCCGTTTCTTGCGGCCTTTGTGACTTCGGAAACTGTATCGCGGGCTGCCATCGAAGTGTTCATATACAACACAGGACGCAGAGACCAGCTTCTTGTTGTTTCGGACAAATCAAAGAAGCAGTATGTGCCGTAGGAACCGCAGGCAGCCATGCCTTCAGAGGGAAGATTATAATACGGAAGCTTTCTCAGGTTCATGAGAAGCCCCGAGATTGCAAACTCTCCTGCGACTGCCGCAGGAAGCTCGATGACATCCGAATAATAGTCGCCGTCGGCACCGGATTTTACGGATGCCTTAAGGGAGGAACGCATATCATCCGTTGCCATCGACATTACCGTGAGCCTGAGATTGTACCTGTCGGTAACCATATTGTTGCGTGCCGAATAAAAATTGCTGAACGGATCATCCTCGGAAGAGAACAGGATATCGTCGCCGTCGGTGTTGACTGCGATGATCAGTCCGGGACCTGACAGATCGATGAGGTACAGCTTTTCCAGGGCTTCCTCAGCCTCGCCCCTTCGCGACGGGCGGGGGTCGAAGGCGGGGCCCGGCAGAGTCTCGGGAGGAGACAGAGTGGGGACTGTCGGGGCGGAAAGCGCGTTTCCCGTATTCGGTCCGCGGGTTTCCCAATCCTCGATGAGGATTAAGCCGCAGCCCGAAAAGAGCAGAACCGCCGCGATGAGGCGCGCCGCTATCTTCACGGTTTCCATGATGACGCGTGCTCATTTGCTGACAGTCACCATGAATCCTGAGTAATTGTTGCCTGAAATAGTGTAGCTATAGCCGTTCGGAACGGGTACGGTCGTCGTTTCGCCGGCCGAGGCTCTCACAAAGTAAATTTCGTACGCGTGTCCCGTGTCATCCGTGAACTCGAGATGGGTTCCGCCGACATCGCATGACGCTTCAAGGAAAATCAGATACTCCTCGAGGCAGTAGTTATGCGCCTTCATATAATAAGAATGAGGATAACCTACGTAACGGTAATGATATCTGTCAATCGACAGTCCCGTAATGCTGTCCTTGGACGCGGGATATCTGTCGATGAAGCCGTATTTGTGAGCGTTTCCTTCAAGCCACGCGAGAGCCGTGCCGCAGGAAGGATTCAGCGTGCTGTCAAGTGTGTAAACCGCGCCGTTTTCGTAAATATCGATGTTTGCCGAAAGTCCGGTGTTGTGGTCCGAGAAGCCGGGCGCGGCAGCGGTGCTGTATTTCGATGCAAGATCGGCCTGCGTCTCGTAGCTTCTGTATCCCGCATTGGCTCCGACGTGGAGCGAGAGAATGCCGGTCTCCTTATAGAAGGCATCGGTCATTTTGTTGAATGCCGTAAGTGCCGCGGAATCGAGAAGAGAGGTCTTTGAGCCGCCTACCGAATATGAGTATACGGTTTTTCCGTCTACGGTGAATACCGTACGGCTGTCGTACATATCCTGGATGTTGGCGTCCGAAGCAGGGAAGACATACTGGTTGACGGGGCCTACAAGAATCAGGGTTCCCGTGTGGATGTCTGCGTTGGATTTAACGATGGTGGTGTCTCCTCCGACAGGAGCGGTCGTTACGGAGGGCGCCTGTGTGTCACCCGATGACGGCGAACCCGAAGAGCCCGATCTGGGCTTTACGGAATCGAAGGAGGAATTTATGATTTTTACCTCGTTGATGACCCAGTTCTCGGCCGCCGATGCCGTCAGCATGATTCTGACATATGAAGCTCTCGCATTTTCTCCCTTGAAATCGTGTTCGGTCGCGTCTCCGGGGGCTCCGGTGAAGGTTCCGACGGATTTCCAGGTCTCTTTGTCGGAGGAAATCGAGATGTCCGCTTGTCTGATATAATCGGAGGCGTGGTTTGATACAATCGAAATCTTTCCGATTTCGATCTCCGAGCCGAGGTCTACGATGAACCATGCTCCGCCGGTCTGCGGCGCGGGAGATTTATAGTAGGTGAGAGGATCGGCATCAAACGCCATCTCGATTTTGTGGCTTCCGGTGTCGATGATACCGCCTGTGTCCGAGGTGCCGGGTGTGGGTTTTATTGGATCGTTCTTTTTCTGCTCGATGAGGTCCTTGATAATAAATATTACCGCCACGAACAGAATTACGATGAGAATGGCCAGAACGGCCAAGAGAACCGTGCGGCGTCTTCTTTTTCGCTTTGATCTGATGCCGTAAGATGAACCGGTAACGCTGTATCTTCCGGTGAAACTGCTCATTTATCCGTCCTGCCTTTCAGATTTGAATTGTCTTAAAGGGGCTGTTAAAAAGCACGAAACTTTTATAACCGCCCCTTAAATCATTTAATGGTTAATCGAATCAGTTGGCGTCCTTAATGGACCAGTCCATACGTCCCATCTTGTCGAGACCTATGTACTTGACCTTTACGGTGTCACCGACCTTGATGCCGGCATCCTCAACCTTGTTGATTCTGCGGTCGCAGATTCTGGAGATGTGAACCATGCCTTCCTTGCCGGGAGCATATTCGACGAAGCAGCCGATATCCTCGTTCTGCTTTACCTTGCTGGGCAGAATCTTGACGACTGTTGCGGGATATACGGAGCCTACCTCGGGCTCGAAGCAGATGGCATCGATGGCAGCCTTGGCAATGTCGGCGGATTCGGCGTTGACGGCGGCGATGAAGATGGTGCCGTCATCGTGGATATCGATCTTGGCGCCGGAATCGGCGGTGATCTTCTGGATGACGCTTCCGCCCTTGCCGATGACCTCGCGGATCTTATCGGGATCGATGCGGAGGGTGGTCATC
>JAKSPQ010000119.1 GCA_024404665.1 Clostridia bacterium | reverse complement strand
CAGCGCAGTTGTCCATTTTTTGTTGTTTGATTTTGCAAGTCTTTCAAGAGTGGCCGTGTTCTGAGCGATTTCGTTTCTCCACATTCTGATGGGGCCGCTCTGGTCTCCGCCGAGCTGGTCGAACATGGTACGGCCGAAATCGAACACTACGCCGGACTTGATGATGTCGAACATAGTCGCATCGCCTACGCCGTTGGAGTATCTGTACTTGAACGCGGTATCAAAGATAACGGGAGTTACGTCTCTGAAGCTGTATGTTGCGAGAAGCTCGAGTACGGCTCCGCTCATATCCTTATTCGCCGCATCGATGGGAACCGCATACATGGAGTGCGGGAAGCCCACGGCGGTATAATACTTTTCCTGGTCACTGTTGTATTTCGGTGCGCAAAGAATGCTGTAATCGTATTCCGCGTCCTTCATATAGTTCTGGAGCATCTGTCCGTTGATGACGTAGAGCATGGAGCCGCCGGTGGTGATGCCGGAGTCACCGCCAGAGTTGACAAAGAAGCCCTCGGAGCTTGTGCCGCTCCAGAAAAGCTTTTTGAGTCTGTCGATGATGTCCATAGATGTTTCACCGGTAAAGTCCTCGGAAATGACGGCATCGCCTTCGGAGTTGATTTCAACGTAATTCAGACCCGCGCCGAGATAGAAAACATCGAGCATTGTATGGCTCGGAACATATATGCCGTAGGTGTTTCCGGGGTCTCTGGGAAGAGCTCCGCCGGAGCGGTCCTCATATATATCCTTTGTAATCTCAACGAGCTTGTCGAGCGTCCACTCGCCCTTCAGAGCAAGCTCCTGGATACCCGAGACGCCGTATGCGGCGGCAACATCGTTGTTTATCGCCATAAACATCATCTGGTAAAGAAGGCTGGATGCGATATCTCCGGATGCAAAATACAGCTGACCGTCGATGGTGTTGAGCTCCGTAAGAGAGGCCGGCCACCATTCCTTGTCAAAATCCAGATATTTTACTCCGTAAAGGTCCGCGAGAGAACCGTTTACCATAAGCAGCGATGCGGATCTCGTGTAGCAGGCGATCGCATCGTATGCCTGAGCACCGGAGTTGATATTGTTGTTGGCGTTCTGGCAGAATTCCTGGAACGACGATGAGTTTCCGTTTTCGATTATGAAATCGAGCTTGACTCCGAGCTTGTCCTCGACAGCGATGTTGCGCTTGAAAACAGCGCTTTCGATCATGTCGCCCTTGGCATCATCGCCTGTATATTCTACGATGCCCTGCTTCCAGGCAAGGAAGGTTACGGTTTTTCCGCCGAAATTCACGCCGGAGAAGGCATCGGCGGTTGTTTCTTCGGTATTATCTATGTTTTCTGTTGTGGCTGCCTGGGGCACGGTGTCATCTTCCCCGGTTCCGGCGCAGGAAAACAGCATCGGAAGCAGCAGCGCAACGGAAAGAAACAGTAAAGATAAACGGCTGAAGTGTTTTTTCATTAATTGCTCCTTTTCGGCATATGCCGGTTTTTATTTTTCATCGGTCGTCGGAACTCAATCCGCGGCACTGTTGATTGTATATCCGAAATAATCTCTTGCCGCAGCGGAATAATCGCAGATTGCGCGGCAAAGCCCGTCGATCTTGTCATCCACGCCGTTATTGAGCATTTTTTCACAGTATCCGGTAACGCTGAAGGTAAACACGTTTCCGTATACCGTTTTACCGCCGACGGTATCGCAGAGTCTGAAATAGTATGTATCCGCATACTTCTTTGCGGGAATATCCTCAAGGCTGAAGGAACCGTCGGAAGCACGGTCAAGCGCAAACGAGCAGGTTTTCTCGGTCATGACGCCGGAGAGCGGCTGACTCTTGTCGAGAGCGGCAAAATCCGCGGCAGTCCAGACGAGCAACTTCGCTGCGGAGGACGTCCCCTCGGATCCGAATTTCATGGAGACGGAATCGCCGATGACGAGCTGAGCGCCCGTAACGAGTGCGGAAGCGTCTCCGTCAACATCGGGCGCAGCCTCCGCGGCGATAATGTTATCGTTCCCTGCCGACGGTTTCTGGGCAGCGGCGGGAAGGCCGCGGTTCGAAAGCTTATCCGTCGCATATCCGAAATACGTCTGGGCGGCGGCGGAATAATTCAGCATCGATGCCAGCATGCGGTCGAGCTTATCGTTTGAATTTTTAGTATTATAAAGTGAGCCGACATACTCGACGGCAGAATATATCATTTCGTCGCCGGTCAGTGTGTAAGTCTTTCCGTTCACGGTCGATGAAATCACGGGTCTTACCGTAACTCTGTCGCCCAGGAATTTTGCGGGAATGCCTTCGGTTACGAACACTGACGTTCCGTCCGATACTTCCGAAGCCTCGAAAACGGCCTTTCCGCCGGCAATATTATCGCAAACGATGGTGTATTTTGCGCCGCTAAGGGTTCCGGGGAGCTTTGGCTGAGCCTTGAATCTGAGAGATACGTTGTTTCCTATTACAAGACTTGCGGTGTTAACGGTTATTTCCGCGTCGCAGGTGTATGTATAAACCGTTCCGCTCTTATTTTCCGTGACGAACGGATCCTCGGCAACCGCGCTGATCTGTCTGTTTGCGGTTATCTTTCCGCCTCTGACCGAAAGAGCTCCCTTTCCGGCCTTGATATCGTAATTACCGCAGACTATTTCCGTGCCTTTGCCGATGACAACGTCCGCGTCGGACGTAACGTCTCCGTAGAGCACGAGTCTTGAGCTTGCGGAGGTCTCCACCAAGGCTTCTGCAATGCTGTCGAACCACTGCTGCGACGACGGCTTGCCGTCCGTGCCGAGCTCCTCGAGGGACACTCTGTGAAGGGCGCCTATTCTCTCCGCATACGAAAGCGAAATCCAGCCGTCGTATTCGACGCCTTCCACCGTGCAGTTAACGTGTCCGAAGCCGTTGGAGATTTCGGTCACAAAAACGCTGGCTCTGTAAGGAAGGATCTCAAGGGTTGCGTAATTTGTTCCTGCGCCCGCGCGGATTCTGAGGCCGCCGGGATAAGTGACGGAGTACTCGCCGGTTTCAAAATCGGTTGTCGTTCCGCCGGAGGGATTTTCGGGCTCGGGAGCCGACGGAGTATCGGGATCCGTCGCCTCTCCTCCGGCCTGCTGCTTCGCGGCGGAGGTAAGAGCCGTATCCTCAAACCATATGATGCCCTCGTATCCGAATACCGAGGGACGTCCGTAAAAGGCGTTGAATTCCTCGATGGTGCACTTGACGGGATCGCCCATTTTGAAGGATCTTCCTCCGACCTTTCCGCTGAGGTTATCCGTAAAATACACATAATTGCCGATGATGCCGTGAATCACCATTGCGTGACCGTATAACTTACCTGACGCGGTAATCGTGCTCTGGAAGCCGACAAGAATGTTTGTCGCGACGGGAGTCTGTGAGGATATATCCTTCAGCGCCGCAAGAATAGACCACTTCGAGGCATCGTAAGCGTGAATTTTACGTCCGCCGGTGGAATAGGCCTTGTTCTTGTAGTTGTCGTATTCGTCGTTTCCGTTGCCGCTGACGTAACCGGTATTGACACCGTTTATTATCAGCTGAACGTGAACGTAATGGGCGCATTTGCTGGTATAATTTCCGTTCGCGTATCTGTAGTACTTGTAATCGAAATCGATAGCCCTCTGGTATATCGTCGATATCTGCGCAAACATGGTCTCATCCGTAGGAACGGTCACGGTTGCCGCCGGAGACGGAAAGAGCGCCGCCGCCAGAAGAGTGCACACGGCAAGCAGCGATGCGGCTGCTCTTCTTACGGTTAGTTTTATATTTTTATTCATACGTATTCTCCGAATTACATTATTTAATTAAGAATATAATTGTTATTTTACTATTTTTTTATTATTTTGTCAACAAAAAAAAGGCCTGCCAACTGCAATATGGAACAATAAATAAAAAAAGGGCCTCTCACTTGTGCTTGTTGCACAAATTCGGAGCTGCTTTTTTAGCATATTGCCATATAGCATTATTTTAAAAAATATGATATAATAATATATAAATAATTACCTTAAGGAAGGCTGAAGAAATGTCAACCAAATTAAAAACTCTTCTTTCGCTCCTTATCGCAGTGCTTCTGCTCGCCGGAGCGGTAGCCGTTCTCCCCGCCTGTGAAAAGGCCGGAGGCGACACGACCACCGAACCCGAAAGCACATCCGCACCCGATACCGAGCCTGCTCCCACCGATAACGTTATTAAACTGGTCGTAGACGGCGAGCCTCAGATTGCCGTTATAAGAGCTGACAAATCAGACACATCATCCGCAGATGTTCAGGCGGCCATGAAAATCCGCACGGCCATCAACGGTTATACCGAAAAGGGCCAGACCAAGATCGACACCGACTGGTCCAAGGACGGAAAGCATGACAGCTCCACTCTTGAGATTCTTGTAGGAAACACAACCTACGAGGAAACCGCAACCGGTCTCGGTAACGTAGGCTACGGCGATTATGCCGTTAAGCTCGTCGGCAACAAGATTCTCGTTCTCGGCTACACCGATGACGCCATCTCCTATGCCGCAACCGTTCTCACGTCTCTCATCAAGGCCAACGCCAAGAAGGACGAGGCAACCAATCTGTACACCGTCGAGATCAAGCCCGAGGACATCAATTACTCCGGCACCAGATCCAAGACGATCTCCCAGCTTCCCACCGTCGAAGGCGGCACATTCCTCGGCTATTACAATGCCGGTGACGACTGCGACGAAATCATCGTCGGCAAAACCGATATGGACGCTTACAAGAGCTACATAAGCAAGCTCGAAAGCACCGGATACAAGACTCACGTAACCAACGATGTTCAGGGCAACAGCTTTGCAACTCTTTACAACGACAAGTTCACCCTCAACGTAGGCTATTACAACTACGAGAAGTCCATCAGAGTCATCATGGAGCCCTTCTCCCCTGAATCTCTCCCCGGACTCGAGGCCGACAACAAGTACGATGTCGTAACCACATCTCAGGTAACAATGATCGGTCTTGAATATCAGACATCCAGCGGATATTCCTCCAACGGTCTTTCCATCCTCATCAGACTTGCCGACGGACGCTTCATCGTCGTTGACGGCGGCTTCAACCGTTCCAAGGACATGCAAATGCTCATCGAACAGATGAAAGAGCAGTCCAAGGATTATGTTGCCAAGACCGGCGGCATCAAGGTTGCAGGATGGATCATCACCCACGCTCACGGCGACCATCAGGGCTGCATCAACGGTCAGTGGTCTCAGCTTGCAAACAACAAAATCAAGGTTGAAAGATTCTACATAAACTTCCTCGCCGATGAGGAGCGCAACAAGGCAATCAACACCTACCTCTCCAACGGATCCAGCAACTGGTCCAGCGGAGAAGGCGGCGGATGGAGCTCCACCTATTCCGCGGCTGCCGGCCTCGGCGCTGTAATTAAGCCGGTTCACGTAGGTCAGGTATTCTGGCTTGCAGACCTCAGAATGGAAACGCTTTACACCATCGAAAGCTACGGTCCGAAGCTTGCCAATGCTCTCAACACCACATCCCTCATCTTCAAGATGACCTTCAAGGATCCCAAGACCGGAGCAGAGACGGTTTATATGTCCACCGGCGATGCAACCGGCCCAGGCTTTGACATCACCCAGAAGATGTACGGCAACTACCTCAAGTCCGACATCGTTCAGGTTGCTCACCACGGCTATACCACATGGGGAACCGAAAGCGGAACAACCTCCGCCTACATCAAGATGGCTCCTCCCACTCTTGCATGGCCTCAGGGTATCAAGGCATATCCCAACTACGTAAACAAGTCCTACAACAAGGTTCTTTGGGATACAAACAACAACCCGAACTACAAGGAAACCCTCGTTGCCGGCTGGGCAGGCTCAATCACCATCTTCCCGATGCCCTACACCGTAGGTTCCGCCATAGTAAAGGAAGTCAAGGCTCCCAACTGATGAAAAACAGGCATCCGGACGTTTGTCCGGATGCCCTTTTTTCATTTGGTCAGCTGTCCCGGGAGCTTCAGCTTCTGCTTCGGCGGGAATGTACCGTCGAACCGTTCGGCCTCGGCTTCGTCGACGAAATAGCCTGCCGGAGTGGAATACTCCCCGGTGACGCCGTCGAGATAGCCCGGTATCAGTTCTTTGCACAGAAAGAAGGAAGAGTCTTCGCCTTCCGGAAGTCCGTGATATCTTATACCGAACTTCGATGCGAAATCAAACCCGCTCTTGCCGTAGAAAAGGATATTGCCCTCAAAGCAAAGCGCTCCGCAGCCTGCCTCACGTGCTCTCTCCAGAGAGTAGTCGAGCAGCATTTTGCCGTAGCCGCATTTTTTCAGCTCATTGGCGATGCAAATCGGCCCCATGGTCATAATCGGCACATCGCGTCCGTCATCGGACTTGATCCGAGTCCTCATAAACATGTTCTGACCGATTTTTTTCCGTCCTTCTCCATGACAATGTCAAGCTCCGGGACAAAATCCGGGTCGTTTCTCAGCACATGCAGCACATAATGCTCAAGGCATCCCGGGCGGTAAACGTTCCAGAAGCTTTCCCTGACGAGATTCTCAACTTCTCTGTGTTCATCCTGTCTTTCCAAACGAAAAACTATATTGTTTTTATTCATTATTTAGCCTCCTGAATATTGTTGACATCAATTGCACTGTATGCGGGAGGTCATGAGCCCAGTCAGACCTCCCGGTCAGACTGCCGACTCCGTTGTGTTGTACTTTGTCAAAAAGCACTCTCCTGAAATATTATTATCAACGCCTGAATGGCGTGATTGACTGTTTTTATTCTTATACGATTGGCGGAGCGAAAGGGATTCGAACTCCGATGTGGGTCAGTTTCAAGTTGTTTCTGCCTTACTTAGTTTATGTTTACACTATTATACCATTACCGGATATGAAAGTCAATATTATTGCTGGTATTGGCCGGATGGTGTCCGAAACACGGTTGACATAGAGCAGATGCCGTTCAGCAGTTTGGCAAAACAGCATCAGGTTTCTCCATTTAGGGCTTGGGACTATCCCAACAAGTGTCTTTGTGTGGACACAAAGACGATGCTTGCGGAGGTTCAGACTTTCTTTAAGACATCTGGGCCACCGGAATCGACAGATAAAATGAAATAACATGTCCGGTATGTACTGAAGCATAAAAGTGACCTCGAAGGGGAACTGCCATTTGTTAACTCGATTTAATCAAAATTTTAATATTGACATCAGTGTCAAAATAGTGTATACTAATTTATGAACTAAGATTTCCAAGTCAACGGCCGCGGCGCAATGCAAATGCTTTCCGTCCGTTATTATCGGTTCGGAAAGCGATTCAATGCGTGCAGTTGCCGTTGTGCAGACTGTGCGCGTTTTGTTTTGATAGCAGCGGGGATGTATAAGGCCCACATACTTGATATTCAACTGTATTAATGAATATATGAAAAGGAGAAGCCCGTTATGAAA
>JAKSPQ010000118.1 GCA_024404665.1 Clostridia bacterium | reverse complement strand
AACCCTGAAGGTGTATCCTCCGAAATTGACGTCGCCGACAGCAGGGGTGATACGGTCGGTTACAGTGCTTCCCGCTGTGGTGTCTGCACCGGGCTTTTCCGTTCCGGCTGCCGTTGCCGTTGTGGAATCGGCTTTGTTATCGGGGGCGGAAGCGCATGAAACGAGGGTTGAAAGCAACATGATGGCTGCAATCACGGCGGCAATGATTTTTTTCATATTCACTCTCCATATGATTATAAAAATAATTCTCCGTCATCATAACGTTTTTTGATATGCGGCGATGACCGAAAAGCATTTTTATTATTTAAACATTAGTATTATACCATAAATAACAGCGGCAGTCAAGACAATATCGTTTAACAGACTGTTTTTTCCGAAAAATCATTTCCATACTGTGTTTCTCGCCGAAAGCAGCACAAAATCCCCCGAAACATGATTCAAATGCCGCTTTTCCCGTTTGGTACAACCGTCAGTCGCCTGCGAAAGTATGGGGCTCATCCCCTTCCCGAACACTAATCTGCAAATCGGTGTTAAACGGGTACCCGTCAGCCAATCCTTTACGATTATTTGAAAATCGCTCCTAAAAGTATTGACTGAATAATATATTTAATGATATAATATAAGTTAATATTGTTTTTACGGGTGAAACGTTATGAACACAGTGATTTCGGCTGCCGATACCGGCCTTTTTTCTTCTCTGTCATATATATATAACAAATGCGCCGATGCTCCGGATGTCCTTTACCGTCCGCTCGGAGACACGGAATTCTCACGGATTTTCGGATTCGGAAACCGTTACACCTTTGCTGCTTTCAGCGGAGGCGTTCCCGTAGGATTTGCTTCGGGCTCTTTGGGAGCAAAAAACGTCTCGTATCTCTCATACGTGGGAGTCCTTCCGGAATACCGCAGACAGGGCATTGCGACAAAGCTCCTTGACACGCTCGAAGCGGCTCTGAGAGACGCCGGAGCCGAAAGGACCGACACCGTTTTTTATGACACGGCTTCTCTCCCCTGGATAATTCCGGGCACCGATAACGGCCATCCGTGCGCTCCCGGGGTTCTCACGGGCTCAGATTCCGAAGGGCTTCTCAGGGCACGCGGATACTCCGAATGGTGCGCGCAGATTTCCTATTACCTTGACCTTTACGATTACGAAATTCCGGAAAAAACCGCCGAAAAGAAAAAACTCCTGACCGAAGAAGGACTTTCATTCGGGCTTTACTCTCCCGATAAGCACAAAGGACTTTATGAAATCTTCGATAAAATCGGCAATCCCGGATGGAAAAACGGAGTCCTGTCGCATCCGGAGCGTCCGACTGTCGTCTGCTCGGACAATAACAAGGACGGTCTCATCGTTGCTTTCATAGGAGCGCTGTGTCCTCAGAAGGAAGGCGGCGGGATAAGGGGAAATTTCTGCGGCGTCGGCACGGATCCTCTGTACAGGGGGCGCGGAATCGCAACCGTACTTTTTGCCGAGATGTGCGGCTATCAGAAAGAATGCGGAGCAGAATTTATGTCGCTCTACACCGGAGAAACAATGTCGGCAAGACACGTTTACGAGGCTGCGGGCTGCGTTCCCGCCGCAAGATGGAGCAATCTCCGTAAAATTTACAATTAACGCAAAACGGACGGATAGTATTCGATATGCAAAGAAAAGTAATAATTACCGGCGGTTCAAGGGGAATCGGTGCCGCCTGCGTGAAAAAATTTGCTTCGACCGGAGACTGCGTGGCCTTCCTTTATCGCTCCTGCGACGAAAGCGCCGAAGAAATCAGTAAAATCACACATTCCCTTCACATAAAATGCGACATTACGGATTATAATATATGTTCGGGAAAAATTGCCGAGGCGGTATCCGCTCTCGGCGGCTGCGACATACTTATAAACAATGCGGGAGTATCCCATATCGGACTTCTTCAGGACATGACAGACGCCGACATCGACAGAGTGCTGAATTCGGACCTGTCCGCCGCAATAAGAATCACGCGCGATGTCGTCCCCGAGATGATACGCGCACACAGCGGCTGCATTGTAAACATCGGCTCCGTCTGGGGAGAGCACGGTGCATCCTGCGAGGCCGTCTATTCCGCTGCAAAGGCGGGCCTTAGAGGCTTCACAAAAGCACTCGCAAAGGAGCTCGGACCGTCCGGAATCCGTGTAAACTGCGTTGAGCCCGGCGTGATTTCGACTGACATGAACGCAGCCCTCGCTCCGGAAATACTGACGGAGCTTTCGGATGAAACGCCTCTCGGACGACTCGGAACCCCGGAAGAGGTTGCCGAGGCCGTCTTTTTCCTGGCTTCAGACGCCGCATCCTTTATCACCGGCGCGATTCTTCCCGTTAACGGAGGCTTTCCGTCCTGACACGGCGGCAAGACTTCATTTATTGACACCTCTGTTATTAAGCCGTATACCTTATTCCTGAAATCGAAATAATATAAATACAGAAAAGAGAAAGAAATGCTGAGGCTTAAGCAAATCACGAAGGATTATCCTGCCGGCGGAGAAACGGTAAAAGCTCTCCGCGGCATTGATCTTACCTTCAGAAAAAACGAATTTGTAGCCATTCTGGGCCCCTCGGGCTGCGGAAAGACGACCTTGCTGAACATTGTCGGCGGACTTGACGGCTACACCTCGGGCGACCTTCTCATCGAGGGACGCTCAACAAAGGACTTCAAGGACAGAGACTGGGACGCATACCGCAACCACTCAATAGGTTTTGTGTTCCAAAGCTATAATCTTATTCCCCACCAGACCGTACTTTCCAACGTCTCTCTCGCTCTGACGCTTGCGGGCGAAAGCAAGGCCGAGGCCAGAAGACGCGCCTCTGCGGCACTTGACAAAGTCGGACTTGAAACCCAAAAGAACAAGCGCCCCGCCGAGATGTCGGGCGGACAGATGCAGAGAGTCGCAATAGCGAGAGCCATCGTAAACGACCCGGAGATTATTCTGGCCGACGAACCCACGGGTGCTCTTGACACCGCTACGGGTATTCAGGTCATGGAAATTCTTTCGGAAATTTCGAAGGAACGCCTCGTCGTAATGGTAACACACAACCCCGAGCTTGCCGCACAGTACGCTACGAGAATCGTAAGAATGCGCGACGGCGTTGTCATCGACGATACCAATCCGTATAATCCTGACGAAGAAGCGGAGATCGAAGCTCCCGCTGACGCAGCTTCATCCGGGACCGTCCCGGAAAAGGCTGTGACTGGCGGAAAGCAGGTTAAGAAAGCTAAGAGAACCGAAAAGAAGCCTTCGATGAGCCTGTTTACGGCCTTCGGACTGTCACTCAACAATCTGTTTACGAAAAAGGGCAGGACGATACTTACGTCATTCGCAGGAAGTATAGGCATTATCGGCATCGCGCTTATATATGCGGTATCGAATGGCGCATCAATGTTTATAAATTCGGTTCAGGAGGAAACCCTGACGGCCTATCCTCTTACGCTCGAATCCGAGACCGTTGAGCTCTCATCGCTGATTGAAACCTTCATGGGCAAGGCGGAATCGAACGAGAAGCACGACAACGACGCCGTATACCAGAAGGCTATGATTGCAAGCCTTGTGAACACAATGAACTCGATTGAGACCTCCGAAAACGATCTGAAGAGCTTCAAGCTTTACATCGAGGAACGGATGAAGGATTCGGCAGACCCTTCCGGCCTGCGCGATGCAGTCAGCGGTATTCAGTATACATACGGCATCAATCTTCCGATTTATACCGAAAACACCGACGGAAAAATCATTCTGTCCGACGTCAATACTCTCATGAGGGACAAGATGCTCGAGAACTGGAGTCAGATGGCGGGAAGCGCTCAGGGATCCGGTTCCGGTTCAGGCAGCGGAAGCCAGTCCGGAATGAGCTCCATGCTCGGCGGCTCCTCTTCTTCATTCTCGCGTCTCTTCCAGGAAATGCTTCCGGGAAAAGACGGCGCTCCCTTTGCCTCCGTCTTTTACAATCAGTATGATCTGATTTACGGATCATGGCCCAACGATTATAACGAAATCGTTCTCGTCGTTGACGAGAACAACGAAATCGCAGACCTTTCACTTTATGCCCTGGGTCTTATCCCCGAGGAGCTTGTAGACGACATTTTCGAAGCCATGATCAAAGGCACGCACCTTGAGGAAAGCAGACTTCACTGGAGCTACAAGGATATCTGCGCAAGGGATTACAGGGTAATCTTCCCCTTCGAATGCTACACCTATGACGAAGCTTCGGGCTCCTACAAAGACCTCCGCGAAACAGAGGCGGGCGTTAAGTATCTCTATACCAATGCTCTGAAGCTCAGAGTATCAGGCATAATCAGAGCCAATAAGGACGCCGTGACAACCATCATGAGCGCTCCCGTAGGCTATACCTCCAAGCTTGTTGAGTATGTGGTCGAAAAGGCCGCAGAATCCGAAATTGTAAAGGCTCAGCTGAATAAGCCTGAAACCGACATCTTCTCAGGCAAGATTTTCAAAAGCGTGCTTGACAATATGACCGAGGCAGATAAGGCTGCAGCTTACAGAGCATTATCCGATACTCTCTCCACAGAACAGAAAGCAGACAACTTCTTACAGATGGTTTCGATTCCCACGAAAGAAGCCGAGGCCGGTTTTGAAGCTCAGATTGAAAACATGTTCTCGATGATGACGAGAGAATATATGGAGCAGATGGTAACGAGTGCCCTCGAGGCTCAGCTGTCGGGACAGCTTGACACCGAACAGCTTAAGGCATACATTGCAGGTATGAGCGATGACGACCTCAAGACCGTCATTGCAAGCGGTATCAGAGAGCAGCTTGCCGATGCTTATGCCGCAAGCATGAAGGCGATTTACAAGGACAAATCCGCCGCCGAGCTTGCCGCCATGTTTGACGAATCCATGAAAAAGCAGTCAGACGAAATCTGTGCTCAGCTCTACACGGAAAATGCCGAATATTCCGCTTCTTCTCTCAGAAGAAATCTCAGAGAACTCGGCTCCGTGGATCTTGATTCTCCGAATTCAATAAACCTTTACGCTTCATCCTTTGAAGACAAGGATACCATCGTAAAAGCCATTGCGGATTACAACAAATCCGTGGATGAAATAAAGGAAATCAAATACACGGACTATGTCGGAATCATGATGTCCTCGATTACGACGATTCTCAATGCAATAACATACGTACTTATATCGTTCGTTGCGATTTCGCTGATTGTTTCCTCCATCATGATAGGAGTTATCACTCTTATTTCCGTTCAGGAAAGAACAAAGGAGATTGGTATCCTCAGAGCCATCGGCGCTTCGAAGGCAAATGTATCCTCCATGTTCAATGCCGAGACCGTAATCATCGGCTTTGTATCCGGACTCATCGGCGTGGGTATCACATACCTTACCTGCATACCGATTAATATCATAATCTACAGCCTTACCGATATCGGAAATCTCAAAGCGTCTCTTCCGATTCCCGCAGCGCTCGTATTTATCACGATAAGCGTACTTCTGACGCTCATCGCCGGTATTATTCCCTCCGCTTCGGCATCCAAAAAGGATCCGGTTGTTGCTCTCAGAACCGAGTGAGCTTCAAAAAAACAACACGATAGTTAAAAGAAGTCCGGGGCCATTTTCCGGTCCCGGACTTTTACAATAGCAAGCTTTATGTTTATGCGCACATGTATCAGCTTAAAAATTCGCATATGGAAGACCCGCAAAATGCGGAAGCTACCGAGCTTCAAACAATTTGCGGGTCTTTTTTATTATTCTTTTTCGCTATTTAGTGCGGCGTTCATCGTGTTTCGCACAAGCATCGTGACTGTCATAGGTCCGACACCTCCGGGAACCGGTGTAATAAACGACGCAACTCCGGAAACAGCAGCGAAATCAACGTCTCCGCAGAGCTTTCCGTTTTCATCGCGATTCATTCCTACGTCGATGACGACAGCTCCGGGCTTTACCATATCGGCGGTAACCGTTTTGGCTCTGCCGACGGCGGATACAAGGATATCTGCGCGTCTTGTGACCGAAGGAAGATCCTGAGTTTTGGAATGAGCTACGGTAACGGTCGCATCCGCAGCCAGCAGCAGAGCCGCCATGGGCTTGCCGACAATGTCCGATCTTCCGATAACGACGCATTCCTTGCCGAATACATCAATGCCGTAATATGAGAGCATTGCCATTATTCCCGAAGGTGTGCACGGAAGTATATTGCCGTCCTCGAGTCTGAGATGGCCGGCATCGAGAGAATGGAAGGCATCCACATCCTTCCCGGGCTTAACGGCAGCAACGATTTTCTTTGCATCCAGGCCGCGAGGAAGCGGCAGCTGAACGAGAAGTCCGTCAACCTTCGGGTCATCATTGAGCTTTCTTACGGTATTCAGAACCTCTTCTTCAGATGCGTTCTCCGGAAGAACCACAGTCTCGGATACGAAGCCTACCTCGTCGCAGGCCCTCATCTTGTTTCTAACGTATACTACGGAAGCAGGATCCTCACCTACTCTGACTACCGTAAGGCCTGGGAATCTTCCGTTTCTTGCGGCAAAGGCAGCCGCTTCTTCTTTGATTTCTCCGCGGATTTTAGCGGAAACAAGCTTTCCGTCTATAATAGCAGCCATATTGAGTTACTCCTTTGTACCGGGACCGCCGTCGTCTTCAGAGCTTTCGTTATTCTCGGAACCGTTGTTGCCCGGGACGGTATCGGCTCCGTCGGCAGGTACACTCTGAGCTCCTGCGAGCGTGCGTCCGAAGACATCGGCGTATCCGCCGCTGCAGATTTCGGTCTTGTGTGATGCCGAAATACCGTATATGACGAAGCCAAGCCCCACGATTACGCATATCGAAGCTACAAGCATCGAAAGTCTAATACCGGTATTTCCGAGATACAGCGAATCCGTTCTCTGCGACTCGATAAAGAACCTTCCGAGTCCGTACCAGATTATATACTCAAAGAACACCTGACCGTTGAACTTTTTCTTCTTGTAAAAGATATTGATAAGAGCAAATCCGAGAAGGTTCCAGAGAGATTCATACAGGAAGCAGGGCTGGCAGAGTACGGAGGTTGACCAATACTCCTGTTTAACGGTCATTCTGAACGTATAGAGCAGGGTTCCCTCCGCAGGAGCCTTTCCGAAGGCTTCCCCGTTGAAGAAGTTGCCCCATCTTCCGATTGCCTGAGCAAGCATTACCCCGGGGCCCGTGCAGTCAAACAGAGCCGCAAAATTCAGCTTTTTGATTCTGGCTACGGTAAACAGGGCTATTCCGCCGCAGATAATTCCGCCGTAAATGCCGAGTCCGCCTTCCCAGATTTTAAATACATCCCAAAAGCTTGTATATGAATCAAGCTTTGAAAGAACATAATACAGTCTCGCACCGATAATACCCGAAATCACAGTATAAATAGTAATGTCAAGCATATCATCGAACGAAATCGAATAGTGTTTGGCTCTCATTGTGGCATAGGTAAAGGCACAGATAATGCCGAGCACTATC
>JAKSPQ010000117.1 GCA_024404665.1 Clostridia bacterium | reverse complement strand
CACCTCATCTTCAGAAGCTCCGTGGTCAAGATGGAAACAAACCGGAACCGTAGCCTTTTCTGCGGCTGCAAGTATTACCGGAGCAACATAATAGGCGTCCCCGTTTGTAAAAAGACGTGAATATATCTGGAGGATTACAGGAGACCTGAGCTCCTCTGCTGCCTGAATAACACCGACTACAGTCTCCATATTGTAAGTATTGATTGCGGGAATTGCATATTCGCCCTCTTCGGCGAGTGCGAGAATTGTCTTAAGGTTTACAAGCATGACAGAACAGCCTCCTCCAGCGTGATGACGTTTATTTTATCTCCGGCTGCAGCGCGGAGTAGCAGGTATTCGGCAGGAGATGCAGTAACAAGATTTTCTGCCGAGACATGAAGCGCGTTTGCAATACGGTTGTCCGCGACGAGTTTCATGACGTTGGGCAGATATTCGTTCATAATCAGATTGCCGCCGAGCATCGTCCCTTTTCCGCATTGAAGCATTTCCCTCCGGTTTCCGCATGCATCCAATACATAACGGGCGCTTTCGGTATCCTCAAGATCTCTTGCAAGAAGAGCCGGATCCTGGAATGTGAATACAGTCTCGCTTTTCTTTATCTGAAGAATGTTATCCGAGATAAGTGATTTAATGAATGCGGGATAGGTTATGATTTCCGCATTGAGGCGTATTCCGTATTCTTTATATTCATGTCTGAATACCTTCGCATCGGCAGGGTCATAGCAGATAATTTTCAAGGCCCCCGTGCCGTTAAGCTTATCGGCCGTTGCGGCCATCATCGACCGTGTCTCTTCGGCAGAACCTATGAGAAAATCGTATGAATAACCGGAATCCGGCTCATCGTCAAATACCGTAAATACAGTGCCGGATTTCTTAAGCAGGTCAATTGCCTCGATGGCCTTCGCGGGAGTATGGTACACAGCGTCTGCGCCAAGGAAAAGAAGAATATCGGCTTTGCCGGGAAGAGTTTTGATAATATCTGACAAAATGCTGTCTTTGCAGGTTCTTCCGTAGATGTTGCCTGTTTTATCGTGGTTATCCAGAAGCTTTTCAACGTATGATGGCAGTTGTCCGTTAATAGCCGCAGCAAGTCGTGCATCCTTTGTAAGAGATACCGGATCCCAACCGGTGGCGCAATCATTGGTGCAGCCTCCGCAGAGAGCGCATTCATAAAGATTATCCACGATGTCGCCGTCAAGCTTGGCGGCGTCTCTTTTTACCAGCGACAGCGTCAGAGCTCTTGCACGTGCCGTGTTTCTCTCCTGCCCGGTCGCGTTTCCTATAGGACATATGTGGCGGCACATCCAGCAAAATCTGCACGCATCCATTGTGTCGCTGCTTTTTTTATTGAAATACACGGTAATTTCCTCCTTACAGTCCAAGCTTGAAGGGATTCATAATGCCGTTGGGGTCAAGTTCTTTCTTGAGACCCTCAAACACCTGCATGGCAGGGCCGTACTGTTCCTTCATCAGACGTCCGAGCTTTATTCCGACACCGTGGTGATCGTTTACGACACCGCCGTTGGCCAGTGCAGTGCGTACGCCGCAGCTCCAAATGTCGTTGTGCAATCTGAGGGCTTCTGCAGGATCCTGCGGAACATCGTCCACAATGAACCTGTCGTAAATCATACATCCCCATTCATACCAGTGTGAGAAATGAGCAATGAATCTTGCCATCGGGAAGTTCGTTTCGATGGCCTTTTTCATTTCCCAGTATATTTTTTCAATCTTGTCATACGGTGCAATGGTATCCATCGTGCCGAACATCTGGGGAAGATCCATCATATGTCCGGGATAGAAGAAAGTGATCTTTTCCTTCCACCACTTTTCTCCGTATTCCGAACCGAGGTCCTCGGCATGATATTTTGCAAAAGTGTCGAGGAGTATCTTCTCTTCGACATTTACCAACTCCTCAACGCCCTCGTACGCGATATTCATAAATGCTCCGCTCCTTTCGACACCGACAATTTTCTTAATGAGCGATGCCGTTTCCGCAGGGTCATACAAACGCATGACAGACGGTTTGAACTTCTGGAGCAGCTCGCGTCCGGCATTGAATGCATCGGTCATGTTCTGGAACAGAAATCCTCTGAATCTGCGGCATTCGGGCTGTTCATAGATTCGCATCTGAGCCTTTGTTATAACGCCGAGTGTTCCTTCCGAGCCGATGAATATCTGGTTGAGATCGGGCCCGGCTGCATGTTTCGGCGCAGGAGAGGTATTGATAATCTGACCGTTGGGAAGAACGACCTCAAGGCTTAAAGCCATATCGTCAATCTTGCCGTATTTTGTGGAAGACACTCCGATGCCTCTGTGAGCAAGGAATCCGCCGACGGTGGAGCAGGTGAGCGAGGAAGGAAAGTGCATTGTTGAATACCCGCGTTCATTTGCGGCCCATTCGAGGTGTTTATAGATTGCTCCCGCTCCGGTTTCGATATACATACTTTGTTCGTTTATATCATAGATTTTATTCATTCGCTTGGTATCCAGAACGATGCCGCCGGCAACCGGGATGGCTCCGCCCTGGGTTCCGCCGCCTCCGCCCCATGTCGTAACCGGAATCTTGTAATAATTGGCTATCTGCAATACCTTGGATACCTCTCGGGCATCAGCCGGAGATACCACAAAATCGGCAAGTGGCATTAATCTGCCTCTGTCCGCCCACATACGGGACAGCCAGAAATAATCCACACTGTGAGTCAGCTTGTCAATCTCATGCATGGAACAGTTTTCACGTCCCACAGCGTCCTCAAGTTCGGACGCGATCATTGTCTGTAAAAAGTCGGTCATAATACTATTCCTTATGTTAGTTATTTGTATAGGGGATCAAACTCGAGCCCGGGTATATATTTGCAGAATTCCTCAAGAACAGCCCCGTAGTAACCGCGCAATTCACTCATGTGATGAATATACGGACCGTTTATCAGTTTCTTTTCAATTGCGGATAGATTATCGAATTTAGCCCAGATATAAGTTCCCGAAGTCTTGGGGCCTTCAGTGGTGTCAAATTCGCCGCCAAGCAATGTGTATTTTCCCTCGCTTCCCTGAAAACGTGAAAGCGTGTATCTTCCGTCCTCAACCGTGAAGTTCGGTTTTCCTGTAACAATGTCGGGATTCTTTCCGCTCTTGCGCGACGAATAGGGGAAAGGACCGCAGTGCCAGAGCAATTCGGAGTTTTTGTCCTGAGGATTGCGGCATGTAAACTCACCGAATAACGGCGGGACCGCGCCTCTCGAGGCAGCGTACAGAAGCGCCTGTGTTACGGCACCGTGAACGTCGGATTCACAGGTCACAATATACCCCATATCTCCCAGCAGGCTTATGGCAAGGCAAGGGCTTACACCGAATAACGGCGGAAATGCCGTCCAGCATTCTGTAGTCAGAACATCAGCGCGGGATTCCTCGAATATCTCTTTGTAGAGATAAACCATAGCCATTACCTTAATGAGGTTCTCTTCCGTCTCATCGATATTGTCATACATTTTTCTGAGTCTTTCGACGTCCGCCTTCAGATCATCCATACGTGTATCAAGGATCTTATTCATCTTGACATTAACAACGGACATGTTGACGGTGTTAAGATTGATGCCGAACTTCTCGGTCAGTTCAAGTTCGTTGCTCATAACGCTCTTGAAAGGGGTAAGTCTGGTTCCGACCTGAGTTATCCTGAGATCCTTGAAATTCCTGACCATTGAAACAACGGATAAGAAATCCTCAACTCCCTTGGAAAATTCGGGAGCATCGATCGGACAGTTTTCTATATATGTAAAAGGGACATGAAGCCTTTGAAGCTGCTTGCTTATGGCAAACAGACCGCACTGTATATCCGTGTGACGCATGCCGTCCGGATCAAACGGCTCGTCTTGCGGCCCCCAGAGAAGCACGGGAAGCTTCATCATCTTTGCAATCTGACCGGCAGTTTCTTCCGCGCCGAAGTTGCAGTTGATGATAAATATCGCATCTACTTTTTCTTCGAGGAAACGGTCACGGACTTTGTCACAATCACTGTCGGCAAAGAGAAGCCCCTCATCGTTGAGCCATTCCAAATCAACAAATTCTGTTTTTTCGTCGGTAAAATGCTCTCTGATAAATTTTATCGCCTTGTTTTTTACATCCACCGCATATTTATACGAAAACAGGCCTTTTCTTGTTCTTGCATTCGCCAGATCCCGGCGGCCCGGAATCAGTCCGATTTTAAGATTGAAGTTCATAAAATCACCTCTGCTCCATATTAATGTTTTTTATTATTTTATCATAAATCACTGACGGTTTCAATGTACAAACAGATTGATATTGAGTACAAAACAATTTTTTTATTAAAAATTTTTCTTGAAATACGTAAGAAAATATGATAAAATTTAATTATCAGTCAAGTATAAAACGATTTTTGCTAGGAATGAATAAAATGAAGATGTTATTATTCTCGGATTTGCTCACCGAAGATATAAATGCCGTTGAAATTCAGGCTGTGGAACGTTTCTGGAAGGACGGAAATGTAAACCGCTATCCCGACGGACGGAAAGAAAATATTCTTTCGTATACAATTGATGGTAAAAAATCAATCACAGGAAAAAACTCACAGGTTAGTCATGAGTTAAATCCTCCGGTAATCATTTTTATTCCCGCGGATACACCGTATGAATCGCACACAATTGCAGACGGCACTGGCGGCGGTCATACGATTTGCTTCAAGTTTAAACTTCTTGATCAATTCGGCGAAGAAGTCCGTCTGACCGGGGATTTCCGCATTTGGGAAGGAGATCATTCCGACAAGCTTCTGCAGCGTTTTAAGGAACTGCTGAATGCTTATCTTGAACCCAATCCGTCTCCGATCCTTCTTAAATCCATCTTGTTTGAAATTCTGTTCTCTCTGAGCAATCGTCACACAAAACTGAATATTCCGGCCCGATACCGCAGACTTCTTCCTGCAATAAGGTATATTGAAAAAAATCTTGATAAAAATATATCAACGGAAACGTTGGCTCAGATGTGCTTTATGAGCGAGAGTTATTTTAGAGTTTGTTTCCGCAACTATATCGGATCATCTCCGGTAAATTACAGGAACCGCCTAAGAGTGGAAAAAGCATCGGAATTGCTCCGCAGTCCGCTTTGGACGTTGCCGCAGATAATTGAAACTCTCGGTTTCTACGATTCTGCCCACTTCCGCAAGATGTATAAGAAATATTACGGTTATTCGCCGACGGAACAGCGAAGCTGAATAGTATACAAACTGAAGGTTAAGAACCATAGTACAGGTGAAACAGCACTGCAATTAGCAGTTCGGCTCATCAGGAACAATCTGCAGCAGTGTAATAATAGTATTCGGAGGGAACAGGGCAATCGGACTTTTTTAGGGGAATCGCCAAACTGTCCCTCTCATCGTTATGAAAAACATGGAAGAAAACATGAAAACAAAAGAAATCAAAAGAAAATACAAATATTTGTACGTGCTCATGTTTGTGAGCGCGGGTATCATCGCGGCGGGGTTTGCCGTCCGGCTGATTGCAGATGCGGTAAAGTATAATCCTATGTCGACATCGGTCCCATTCAGCCTGATAATAGTTTTACGTTCGGCGGAGTATCTCGTCCCGGCTGCTGCGCTGCTTGCCGCAGGCTTGATTTTACGCGCAAGATACATAGGCAGAGATGAGCTGAAGCGCAGAAGCGAAGAAAGAAAAGCACGAAGAAAAGCCGTTCCGCGCCGAGTCAGACTGAGACGTGCGGCCATAACGGCGGTATCCGTCGTCCTTGCATTCTTCATCATTTCCGCTGTCGCTCCCTTTATCGGACTGAATATTTTTCTGCACCGCCACATCGATTACAGCGGTATCGAAAACAGCAGATATCCGCTGCAGGGAGTTTGGAAGGCAGAGGATTTCGGCCTAGAAGCCGCGGCTCTGACGCTTGAAACCGCCGACGGTGAAAAGGTCCGCTGCTATGAAGTCGGGAGCGATGAGCCTCAGGCTGTCGTTGTTTTTGCCACGGGAATAGAGCAGCCGTCTGTTACTTAT
The DNA here is from genome assembly GCA_024404665.1 of Clostridia bacterium. Classification (GTDB taxonomy): domain Bacteria; phylum Bacillota; class Clostridia; order Oscillospirales; family CAG-272; genus CAG-390. The sequence continues at coordinate 1,471 of JAKSPQ010000117.1, read as the reverse complement.
TTCTTTCCGCAGGCAAGAATAATGCACGACGAAAATGTTGCGTCCTTCCTGCTCGAAGTCAGATCACACGGAGAAAGCACCGGAAAAAAGCTGGGCCTGGGTTACACTGAAGTGGAGGATGTACGCGCCGTGTTCGAATACATTGCCTCAGTCGAAAGCTACACGGACGTCCCGGTAATACTGATGGGAGTATCAATGGGAGGAGCAGTCGTCCTGAATTCCTTCGGTGAGATTCCCGAGGCTGACGGTGTGCTTGCCATGTCTCCGTACGCTTCTTTTGAATTCGAACTCGATTTAATGATGGAACGCTATCATGTTCCGGGATTTCTCAGAGCATATGAGATGTTTTTCTCGAAAATGGTGCTCAGCGCGAATTACGGGAAAGCAATCATTGATGAGCGAAAGCCGGAGTCGGAAATAAAAAAGGCGGACGGAAGGCCGGTTGCGGTTATCGCCTGCGGAGGAGACGGCTCCGTACCGGTGGAGAACACGGTGCGAATAGCTGAAGGCTGCCCGGAAGCAAAAGTATGGATCAGAAATTCATGGGAGCATTTCATAATAAAAAACTGTGATTTCAGAAATGTTGCGGAGGATGCCGAGTATATCTCTTTTGTATTTGATTTCATTGATGAAGTCATTGCCTCGGTAGGGTGAGATTCCTCCCGGATTACTGATGTTAACGCTTAGCCGCTGAGGCCGAGATAATTACAGAGCGAAAGCCTCAGGACCGTCCGAAGCCCGTGCGTTTTTCATCGGATTTTAACACGTAAGCGTCTGAGAGTGCAAAGACTATAAAAACCGAACCGGGCTGTTAAAAAGCATCAGTGCTTTTTAACAGCCCGGTTTCTATGTGTGAAATATTACGAATCAAAAAAGGTCATGCCTTTTTCGGTTGTTATTCTTTCGGAAGTGGGATAAGCGAACGACGGATCCGATTTCAGCCTTTCTGCAAACTGCGCAGCCTCGTACTTTGCCATGGCAAGATCGTGGAGAATATAGTTTCCGCAGTTTTCGGGGGTGGCTCCGGGAACCGGACCTTCATAGCCCGCAAGATGCTCAAAAGCACGGAGCATGAGAGGATAGATTTCCTCCGGCTTCGGGTGTCCCTTAACGATGAGGTATGAGCCTGTCAGGCAGCCCATGGGACCCCAGTATATTATGCGGTCCTTCCACTCGTCATCGTTACGGAGGAAAGTGGCCACAATATGTTCTATGGTGTGCATTGCGTTCGGATGAATCGCGGGCTCGGTATTCGGGTATTTCATCCGGATATCAAAGGTTGTAGCAAACTGATCGCCTAAGGTATCAAGCCTTGATTCGTAAATTCCGGGCTTTATCAGCGTATGATCCACCTGAAAGCTCGGTATGAGCTGACTTTTCTTTTCTTTTTCCATATGTTGCCTCCGTTATTGATCAGAAGATCCTTCCGGCAGCCCGGACCGCAGTGTGATTTCTGTTAATAATGATATTA
>JAKSPQ010000116.1 GCA_024404665.1 Clostridia bacterium | reverse complement strand
TACGTTCTTTCTCTCCGCGCTGGTTCCGTCCCAGTTGTGGAACGAATACAGCGAGCATATTCTTTTTTCCTGTTCCTTCGTCGGATGGAAGGTGGTGTCCTTCATTCCGAGAGGTTCGAAAATGTGGTTTTGGCAGTAATCCGCGAAGCGTTCGCCGGAGACAATCTCAACTACAGCCGCGAGGACATCGTGACAAAGGCTGTATTTATAGCGTGTGCCGGGCTCAAAGAAGAGCGGCTTTTCTGCCATCGCGGTGCAGAGCTCAACGGTTCCGGCATGAGGATTTGCGGCAAGAACACGCTTGATTCCATCCGAGGCAAGATCATAATCCATTCCGCCCGTCATTGTGAACAGATGCCAGATTTTCATACTGTTCTCCGCCCTGCGGATGCCGTTCCTGTCCTGAATCTTCATGTCCCCGAATGCGGGAATGTATTTCGCGACATCATCGTACAGACCGAGTTTTCCCTGCTCCACAAGCTGCATCGCGGCAGTGCAGGTGCATACCTTTGACACAGAGTAAATACGGTAGAGATCGTCGGCCGTGGGTCTGCGGGTCTTGTCGGCATCGGCGAAGCCCGATGAACGCGTGTAAACGGTTTTGCCGTCTTTCGTGATTATCACCCTGACCATGGGGAAGCCCACGGATGGCAGAGAGTCTATCAGCCTGTCAAGTCCTGTAATATTCATTTTAAGCTCCTGTCCGGTTGTATTCATCAATACAAACATCGTAATAATTGCAGTGAGGTTATTTTTCATGTCGCTCAGCTTTTCTCCGTTTAAACTGCAGCATATCTTATGAAAGACAGCCGTCTTCCTTCGGAACTGATGTACATGAAAAAAGCATTCCCGTTTGTTTATATTATAATCCCAAAACGCTCATTTGTCAATTGATTGTTCCCGCTCTTGAAAAAAACGGTGTTATATGGTATAATATTCGTGTATCCGTTTCTGTCATCAGCAGTCTGAGACGGACGGAAAACAGTAAAAGCTGTAATACTGTCTGCCGGTTCGGGCAGGCGGATATAGAGAGAGGTTTGCATGCAGATCAACGATTTATTCCACGGCTTCAGAGTTCAGTCCTGTGAAAACATCCCCGAGATAAAAACAAGACTGTGGAGAATGGTATTTGAAAAGAACGGAGCCGAGCTCGTCTGGCTTGAGCGCCCGGACGACAACGACAACAAAACCTTCGGCATAGCCTTCAGAACGGTTCCGGACGATGATACCGGCGTCTTCCACATTCTTGAGCACTCCGTTCTCTGCGGTTCCGAAAAATTCCCCGTAAGAGAGCCCTTTGTCGAGCTTATTAAGTCCTCCGTCAATACGTTTCTTAACGCGATGACGTATCCCGACAAAACGGTTTACCCCATATCCTCCAGAAACGCCAGGGATTTTCTGAATCTCATGGAGGTATATCTCGATGCCGTTTTCTGCCCTCTCTGCGTGAAATCTCCCACAACCTTCCATCAGGAGGGCTGGCACTGGGAAACCGGAGAAGGTGACGAGCCCGAAAAGGTAACCTGCAACGGTGTGGTATACAGTGAAATGAAGGGCGCGTTCGCGTCTCCCGAGAGAAGCCTCTCCACCATGCTCCAGCGTCTTCTCTTCCCGGATACCTGCTACGGATATGTATCGGGAGGCGATCCCGCACACATCCCGGAGCTCACCTACGAGCGCTTTCTTGAGGGCCACAGACGCTTTTATTCGGCATCGAACTCAAGAATATTCCTGGACGGAATCTTTGAGGACAACGATGCCGTATTCGGCCTCATCGAGTCCTATCTCGACAGGTACGACAGAATCGATGTGGATTCCGAAATCGCCTATCAGGCGCCCGTATGCCCTCCCGAGGCCGTCGGCTATTACGCCATCGGCGCCGATGAAGAAGCAGATGGAAAGGTCCTCTACTCCGAGGGATACGTATTTTCCGATTATTCCGAAAAAGAGAAAAACCTCGCAGCGGCGCTTCTCACGGACCTGCTCTGCGATTCCAACGAGGCTCCCGTAAAGCGCGCAGTCCTCGAAAAGGAGCTCTGCGAGGACATAAGCATCTATGTTTCGGACGGAATTCTTCAGAACAAAATTGTTGTCAGCGTAAAAAACACCACCGAGGAAAACATTCCCGAGATAAAAAAGACCGTTTCCGATGTCATAAACGGCATGATTGAGAACGGCATCGATGCGGACAGACTTGAGGCAATTCTGAACTCCACCGAATTCTCTATGCGCGAGCAGGACTACGGAAGGACTCCCAAGGGACTCGCCTTCGGTCTTGCTACGCTTGACAGCTGGCTTTACGGCGGCAACCCCGCGGATCCTCTTAAGGTAGAGGAAATACTCTCATCCTTAAGAAAAAAGCTTCGCGACGGCAGCCGCTATTACGAGAATCTTCTGAAGGAAATCTTCACTGACTGCAAGCACAAAGCCGCTTGCAGAATGCTTCCCTCCAAAACCCTTACGGAGGAAACCGCCGCGGCGGAGGCGGAAAGATGCGCGGCCGCCGGGAAGTCCTGGTCAGAAGCCGAACGCCGAAAGGTTCTTGACGATCTTGCCGAGCTCCGCAGAGCTCAGGGCTCCCCCGATTCTCCCGCCGCTCTCGCAACTCTTCCGAAGCTCCGTCTTTCCGATATAACCGAGGTTCCCCACGCATCGCGCGAGACCGTATCGTCACTCGACGGCGTGACGGTTCTCCGCCATCCTCAGAACACTAACGGCATAGTTTATTCCGATATTTATTTCGATATCGGCGATTTTACGGCAGACGAGCTCATTTATGCGGCCCTTGTCGACGAGCTCTTCCTTGAGCTTCCGACATCGTCTCACTCCGCAATTGAGATGCAGGATCTCGTAAAGCGCGATCTCGGCGGTCTCACCACGGGAATCGACACCTATCCAGCGCCGAGAAAAGCAGGAACTTACAGAATAGTGTTCTCGGTATCTGCAAGTGCTCTCGCTTCAAAGCGCGACAGAATTATCGCCATCGCTCCGGAGGCCATGCTTACAGCCGATTATTCCGGAATCCGTGAAATAGTCAACATCTTAAAGCAGACGGTTCTATATCTCGAGCGCTCCGTAGCCATGGGCGGAAACAGATTCGCCGCGAGACGCGCCTCGGCCATGCTGAGCGAATCCGCATACATAGACGAGCTCCTGAACGGCATCGAATTTCTGAAGAGAATCCGCGCGATAGTCGCGGAGGCGGAAGCGGACGGCGGCAAGGCTCTGGCCGGAAAGCTGTCGGCGACGGCGAAAAGAATCTTCGTGAAGGAAAGAGCCGTCATCGCGGTTGCCGGAGATACCCCCGACGCCTGGATAGAGGAACTCATAGGGGCCCTGCCCCACGGCGATGCCGCCGGCAAAAAAGCAAGCGTCGGCACCCTTGAAAAGGTCAGCGAGGGCATCGAAATCCCAGCTCAGATCGGCTTTGCCGGGCTTGCCGGAAGATTTGACAGCAGCTATGATTACACGGCGGGCACCGTCGTTGCCACTCATTTCGTATCCTACGACTGGCTTTGGAACGAGGTCCGCGTAAAGGGCGGCGCATACGGCTGCGGGCTCTCCGTAGGAGCTTCCGGAAGCGTCTCCTTCACGTCATACCGCGATCCCCAGCCGGCTTCATCGCTCGACGCATTCGCAAAAAGCGCCGGGAAGCTTCGCGCCCTCGCCGATGAAGGCCCGGAGGCCATAGAGAAATACATCATATCCTCCCTCCCGGCAGCTGATCCGATGCTGACGCCGGCCTCGGAAATGAGCCGCGATGTCTCCCTTTACTTCAGAGGCCTGCCCGCGGACTTCCCGATAAAGGCCCGCGAGGAAATCCTTGCCGTAAATCCCGACACGCTGAGAAAGGCCGCGGATATGCTCGACGACGTAATAGCGAACAGCTCCGCCGTCGTTGTAGTAGGCGGAAGCAAGGTTCTGGAGGCCTGCGGCGACAGACTGCAGAAGATATCTCCGCTGAAATAATACTCGTTTTTCACGCAAGCGCGGCACATGTCAAACTGACATGTGCCGCGCTTGCCGTATATTCATTAATGCGATAAATGCTGCATCGGTTCACAGTCTTCACTTAATGGCTTTTACAATAGCTGTTACCGGTAGTTCAGTTTGTCCATTTCCCTGAATCGGCAATCCTTTGTCTTCCGCAATAATTGCTTCTTCGTTCTTGTATTTTATTTCATAGTCAAAAATTGCCCTTGCGGAGTATATTATTATTAAGTCTCCGTCATTATCTGTGGTTAACCACCGATTTTTAATATAACAGTCTTTATATATTATATTTATAAACACAGTATCATCGTCTCTTTGATAATTCGGATAATGCTTATCGATTGCATCTTTTACCGTCAAATCAAAATCCTCTGTGTTTATTTCACAATCTTGGTATTTATTATGCAGTTCAACATTACTTCTGCTGAACAACGCCTTTATTTTACCGTCATAAGTCAGTCGTACAATAGAATAATCCATTGTTTCTATTTCACTAATCTTATTATAAAACCTAATTACTATTGATTTATCATTTAATCCCGACTCAATCACTGATGTTTCATTATAATAATCCGATACAATTTTTGATAATTCATTTGATGCAATCATAATTAAGTCTTGTTCTTTTTTTCTTCCGAACATTTTGTTGTATCTATTGATTGATTAATATACCCAATCACATTTCCGGTCTCATGATTTATTTCAAAATCAATAATATCGTTTGTTGATTCATCTTTTATACTTTGATAATAATCAACAGTGATATGTACGTAATTATTCTTCTCCGAGTACAAATATTTAACCGAATAACTGTTTCCGTCAAACTCAATTGTTTTTACAGAACCAATCAGATCATCAAAATATATGATTTGATAGTTATCGGTTGTTTTTCCATCATCAATCTGAGTGTAGTATCCCAACAATCCCAGAAAATCGGAATGGGATGAATGAATGGAAATATCTCCAGGTTTCGTATAATAATTACCTGAATCTGAAATCACTCTTGAATCACAAGATATCAACAAGAGAGGTATCAGTAAAAAAAGCAGTTTTTTCAAAATTTACACCTCAACTAAACACAAATAAAACATCATTGGCACCAAAAGACTCCCAAAGCGATTTGTCAGGTCTTTTTGATAAAGGGGACGATTCTGATGATTTCGATTTCAACTTTGCTTTTTCATATACAGCCTTACATTTTTTCATACCCAAAGAAACACAAAACAAAAAACGCCAAAGACACCCAGCCAATGATTATTATAACTGGGGCAGTAAATCCTAATGTATCCAAATGCGAAAACAAAGGATATAACCAATCATAAAAAGTATTTTCTAAGCAGCACAGAATTCCGATTGCGAAAAAGATCAACATAAAAATGAATGAAGCTATCAATAATATTTTTTTAAAGATAAATCGTAATTTCATTGTAACACATACCCTCGTTTTTCCGCTCTCACAACTGGGTTGCTGGAAAAGCACGAATTAATCGTATTAACAACATTCAATGCCGCAAATCCGTACGAAATGAAGAAACTTGACTTTGAAGTCGGCATTGACAAATACTCTCCAGCATTTTTGAACCGATTGATACACTCACCGGCTGCGATACTAGGCAATCCTCTAATACTTCCGTCTAGCCTCATTAATTCTAATGAATCTTGGAATTGTGCCGACTGTGAATAAAAACCAGAGCCAAAACCAGCTACTTTTGTTATTGGGGTAAAACCAATGATTTTTCTTCCGTTGTCAAACACTGATTCTATCATATCTTCAAAAACTTCAGAAGAAGAGTCACCATGCAAGCATCGCCTTTTGATATCAAAAGACACTTGTTGGGATAGTCCCAAACCCGTGATTATACAACATCAAAAAAGCAATATTCATCAGAAAAGCACACGGATGATTTTTACTGCTATTCCTGTATCAATTGTTGAGTAAAGCTTTTTTCTGAAATGTCATTATAAATTAGAGAAATTATGCAAAGTTTTATGTCATTCACCTCCCCATCGGATTAGGTCTTATATGCTTATGATGTATTGGAATCATCAATACCATGGTCGGATAAGTTCACGAAATTCTGTTAAAAAACAACAAGGTGAACCTCACCTGCCAGCCTTCAAGGCCGGCATTCATTATTGCCTAGACGAGTTATTTACCATTTACTTTCATATACTTCATACCTTTTCAAAATTCTTTATATACTTCCCCTATGATTAGTTTGTCATATTGTAAGCGACGTAAATCTGCATTATACACCTCAAATTCATGAACAAACCCGTTTGTAATAAGCAATCTGAAAACCGTTGGTCCAACATTCTTATGCAATACTTGTATCACTAAATCGCAATAAGCTGGAACTGTTTTTGTTATTTGAGGATCAATTTGATTAAACAACAATATATTGTAATAAGGTGAACAATCCTGTAAAACGTTCGAGTTGTTGATTTGATTGAGAATTTCTTGTTTTTGATCAGAAATCTGTGAAAGAAAAAAAGATAACAATTCTTTTTCCCTTTCCATAATATGCTTGTTTTCAATTATACTTTGCATTTCGTTCTCATTTTGCATAGTATGTCCCCACATTAATAACGTCTTTTGAACGTGTATAATAATCGTAGAAAATATTTATTCCACCAACATTAATACTTCCATGAGATACAACACCATTTGTTACGGGACGGTTTATTACATCATTTGCAATAGCTTGATTAACTTGACTAACACTCAGTCCTGTATTTGTGGACGTGCTTTGAATTGGTTTTCGGAGCCTTATTATCATCTGAAGTCTGAACTTCGGATTCTTCACGAAACGCCTGGGCCCAAAGCTTTATTCCTTCAATTACAGCCTTTGTACTATATACTTTTGTGGCATTGAGTCTGGCCTGATATGATGCCATTGTCAGAGGGTCTAGTTTGCCCCCCGCATCCTTCAACTCTTTAGCTATTCCACAATCCAAAATATCGCCCAGTACTCCCACGAAAGCCTTAGAGGTTTCGGGATATAGATCGTAAATATAAGAACAAAACTTTGTTCTATTATCCATACACTCTGGATATTTTGTTATCAGGTCTTTTAAATCAAACATTATTAATACTCCACAATGATATATGAAAAGAAAAAGGAAGGATTGAATCAATACGTTATTGATTTTGAACTTGATAAAAAATCACCTTTATTGTTGAAGCATTACGATAAAAACACCATATGCACACCCCCAAAAATAGCACTTCATCTTGATGGTATCATAAATATTAGCATTATTAATAAACTCTCTCAGGTATGCGGAAGATATCTTCTCTTTTATCACTCTTATATCTTATCTTTATTATAGCCTGATTCTTATCTAATAGCACCGTCATTCCGGCATGATATCCATACTCATCTATTGCACGATTAATCTTTTCATTATCTCGTGTTTGATCTTTGTTCCACCAAGTTTTAACCTCAATTATCAAGAGATTATTTATATCTTTATTTCTTTCATGAATTATCATATCCGGGATGATTCCATTGCTATTGCCATATTC
>JAKSPQ010000115.1 GCA_024404665.1 Clostridia bacterium | reverse complement strand
TGTTTTTGTCGACGGCGGCTACGGAACTCTTCTTCACAAGAGAGGACTTCCGGCAGGACTGGCTCCGGAAATATGGAGCATTACCCGTCCCGACGCTCTTGTAAAGGCTCATGCCGACTATCTTTCGGCCGGCGCGGATATAATTACCTCAAATACGTTCGGAGTCAATGCCATCAGCTATCCCGGAGACGGGTATACCGTGGAGGAGCTTGTAAAGGCAGCTGCGGCAAATATCAGAAAAGCGGAGCTTGCAGCCGGTAAAAAAGCCCTTGCGGCTTTGGATATAGGCCCCTGCGGAAAGCTTGTGGGCCGCGATATCGGCTTTGAGGAAGCGGTTTCGGCCTTTGCGGCCACGGTAAGGGCAGGAAAGGACCTGTTTGAGCTTGCGATAATCGAGACCTTCGGCGATCTTGCGGAGCTCAGAGCCGCAATAATCGCCGTAAAGGAGAATTCCGATCTGCCTTTCATCGTCACATCCGTAATAGGAAAAGACGGACGCAGCTTCACGGGCGTCCCCGTGGAGGTGTTCGGCGCCGTGGCGGAGGAGATGGGAGCCTCGGCATTCGGAATGAACTGTTCGTCGGGACCGGATCTCATGCTGGAGCTGCTTCCCAGGATTACGTCCGCGGTCCGCATTCCCGTATGCATAAATCCCAATGCGGGCATGCCGGGAACACTCCCCGACGGCTCTGTCGTATACGACTGCTCAGCGGATGCGTTTGCATCGGTTATGGTTAAAATAGCCGGTGAAGGCGCCAGAGTGCTCGGAGGCTGCTGCGGAACAGAGCCCGTATATATAGAAAAGATGACGTCCGCTCTTGCCGGAGCCGCGCCCGTAAAAAGGAAGCTCCCCGTGGCCAGGACCCGCATTTGCTCCGCAAGCTCCCTCTATGTTTTCGAAGAGGGAAGGCCGGCCGTTATCGGAGAGAGAATCAATCCCACCGGAAAGAAAAAATTCAGGGAAGCGCTTCAGAACGGAGACAGGGATTACGCTCTTGCCGAGGCCTATGCTCAGACGGCTAACGGCGCTGACATACTTGACGTAAATGTCGGAGTTCCCGGCATCGATGAGTCCTCTGTGCTCTGTGACACAATAAGCTCCGTTCAGAACGTTACGGGGCTTCCGCTTCAGCCGGATACCTCGTCGCCTGCCGCGATGGAGGCCGCTCTGCGCATATACAACGGTATTCCCCTGATAAACTCCGTGAACGGCAGCGAGTCATCAATGTCATCGATACTGCCGCTTGCGGCGAAATACGGCGGCACGGTGATTGCTCTGACGCTTGACGAAAAAGGCATTCCGGATTCGCCCGAGGGCAGACTCGAAATAGCCGAACGCATAGTCGGACGGGCGGCATCCTACGGCATCGGCATCAACAGAATTATAGTCGATCCGCTGACTCTCACTCTGGGAGCCGATCCCCTGGCCGCGGAAAAAACGCTCTCCGCTCTCAGAATGATAAAGAATACGCTCGGAGTGAAGACGTCTCTCGGAGTATCCAATATATCCTTCGGGCTTCCGAACAGGGAAGAGGTAAACTGCGGTTTCCTCAGGGCGGCAATCGAGGCAGGCCTTGACGCCGCAATCATGAATCCTGCCAGTGCCTCAATGATGAAAATAGCGAGGGGAGAGGGAGCCGACGGACAGGCCGCCGACCTTTCATCCTTCGGAATTCATAAGACCGATGCCGCAGCGGACCTGTCCACGCTTCACGGCTGTATTATAGCGGGGCTTGCATCGTCGTCTAAGGCGATGGCGGAAAAGGCCTGCGCCGGACAGGATCCGCAGAGTCTGATTGCTTCAGAGGTTATTCACGCGCTTGACATAGTGGGCGCAGGCTTTGAAAAGGGCACGGTTTTCCTTCCGGGACTTCTTGCCTCCGCCGAGGCTGCCGTTGCCGCGCTGTCGGTTATTTCAGCCAAAATCGCCGAAAACGGAGCCGCCGATGCCGTAAGGGGCAAGGTCGTTCTCGCTACCGTCGAGGGCGACGTGCACGATATCGGAAAAAACATCGTAGGCGTAATGCTTCGCAGCTACGGCTTTGAAGTCATCGATCTCGGAAAGAACGTTCCTGCCGAAAAGGTAGTATCGGCCTGCACTCCGGACGTAAAGCTCGTGGGACTGTCGGCGCTTATGACCACGACGCTGCCGTCGATGGCCAAGACGGTGGCGCTTCTCAAAGAGCAAAGACCCGGTGTTAAGACGGTTGTCGGAGGCGCCGTGCTTACTGCCGAGTATGCCGCGGGTATAGGAGCCGACGCGTACAGTCCTGACGCCACGGCTACCGTAAGATTCGCGGAAGAGGTATATAAATAAAACTCTTTGATATAACCCTCGGCCTTAATAAACGAAGGGTGAAATAATCGTAAAAAAATGACGGAAAAATACAAATTATTAAGCGGGATAAGCTCTCCGAAGGAGCTGAGAAACCTGAACGAAGCCGAGTGTACTGCTCTGGCGGAGGAAATAAGAAGCTTTTTGGTGGAAACGGTTACCGAAACCGGCGGCCATCTCGCTTCGAATCTGGGCGTCGTTGAGTTATCCATCGCGCTGCACAGGGTGTTTGATACGCCCTGCGACCGCATAGTCTGGGACGTGGGACATCAGAGCTATATCCACAAAATTCTCACGGGCCGCGCCGATCGCTTCGATACTCTGAGACAGCCCGGAGGCCTTTCGGGATTTACCAAAAGGACGGAGAGCGAATACGACATATTCGGGGCGGGACACAGCTCAACATCGGTGTCGGCGGCACTCGGAATAGCCGAGGCCGAAAGAATCAAGGGCAGAAAGGCGTGGACTGTGGCTGTCCTCGGCGACGGAGCCTTCACCGGCGGAATGATTCACGAGGCTCTCAATAACTGCGGAAATTCGGACAATCTCAGACTCATTATTGTGATAAACGAGAATGAGATGTCGATTTCAAAGAATATCGGAGCATTTGCAAAGGCTCTTCTGAGGCTCAGAACAGCCGGCACGTATTTCAGGACCAAAAAGGCCACTAAGAGCATTCTGGCACATGTTCCCATTATAGGAAAGCCTCTGACCAGGGGGCTGACTTCATTGAAAAAGCATATGAAGGACAGACTGTACGGCTCGAATTACTTTGAGGATATGGGCCGTTACTATCTCGGACCCGTAGACGGCGGCAATCTTGCGCAGCTTGAAACGGTGCTGGAGGAGGCAAAGCAGTATCCCGGAGCTACGGTTGTTCACGTTAAGACCGTAAAGGGAAAAGGGTATCTGCCCGCGGAACAGAATCCCGGCGCCTATCATTCGGTGTCTCCCGCCGGCAAGCCGTCACGCCACGGCTTTTCATCGGCATTCGGAGACGCTCTCTGTGAAGAGGCCGAAAAGGACGGTACTATCTGCGCCGTAACTGCGGCTATGGAGAGCGGTACCGCGCTTGAAGCCTTTCATAAGCTCTATCCCGAGAGGTTTTTCGATGTCGGCATCGCGGAAGATCATGCCGTGACTTTTGCTGCGGGACTTGCTGCAGACGGAATGAAGCCCGTGTGCGCGATATACTCGACATTCCTTCAGAGAGCTTATGATTCGATAGTTCACGATGCCGTTCTTCAGCGCCTTCCCATAGTGCTTTGCATAGACAGGGCCGGCCTGAATTCCGGCGACGGAGCCACGCATCACGGCATTTTCGACGTGTCGTTCCTGTCGTCCTTCCCGGAGACCGAAATCTTCACTCCCGCGACATATGCGGCTGTCAGGGCCTCTCTCAGGGCTGCCTTGGCCTCCGGTGCAGTTGCGGCTGTAAGATATCCGAGCGGTGACGAGAACCCCGACGTAGTGCGTGAATTCTATCCTGACGGTTTTGAAAAGCTTACAGGCGTCAGATTCTCCCGTACGGGCAACGGAAAAGAACCGTCTCCCGTCGTATGCATTGTATGTCACGGAAGAATGGCTGCCGCAGCAATAAAGGCCGCAGACATACTGAAGGAAAAAGGTATTACGGCAGCGCTTGCGCTGTGTGAGCTTATAAAGCCGTATTCGGTTCCTGCCGGACTTATTGTGAACGGACTGCCTGACAGCGTAAGAACTCTTGTGTTCATAGAAGAGGAAATCAGAGCCGGAGGCTTCGGAATGAATCTTTCGGACGCGGTATCGCGTGAGCCCGGCGGAGACGCCTTCGAATGCATCTCCATAGGCACCGACGAAACCTTCGCCGTGCCTGATGCGGGAGAAGACGTTTTTTATGCTGCAGGAGTATCGGCCGGTATCATTGCCGACAGAATCGATGCTTTATTACACAAAAATAAAAACAAATCGGAGGAATCAAAATGAATTTCGAAGGATTGTACAAGGCATCCCGCGTTGTCCGTATGGTCGAGGATCAGGGATTTGTCTTTACCGATCTCGAAGAGCTTCTGGCTCAGACTGAGGACATTGACGACAGGCGCATGTATGAGCAGACTGCACGTTCATATCTTATGATCGACGGCGACTGCAATGTAATGCAGGTGATGGCCATACCCGAGAATACTCCTGCAGCAGAAATCGAAACCGCGAAGAAGCGCGGAATGAACGTCACAGCAGACGGAAAGTATCTTGTGCTTCAGACCGTGCCCGGAAAAATCGAGGACGGTGAGCTCTTCATGTACGACAGCACCAAATTCCTTGCAGGTACCGATTGGGTTAAAATCAGCACCGAAAACGAGGACGAGCTGGCGCTCGTGACCACAATTTACAAAAAAATCTGAAAATTTACAGCGGGGTTGTCAAAGAAAATCTGACAACCCCGCTGTTTTTCCGGAGCGTAATCCGGCTTTGGGCTTATTTATTCGGCGAAAGCACAGGTTCCCTTTATGGCTTTGTGCCAGCCGTCCATTCTGGCTATGCGCTCGGCATCGGAAAGAGAAGGCGCAAATTCTGCGGAAACAGAGCGCTTCTTTGCGATTTCATCGGTGGACGATATCGCGCCAGTCGCAAGTCCCGCAAGGAAGGCTGCTCCCATGGCGGTCGATTCCACGCATGAGGGGCGCACTATGCGTCTGCCGAGAAGATTGGCCTGCGTTTCGAGAAGCAGATTATTGGCGGAGGCTCCGCCGTCGACATTCAGCGCGGGAATGTATATTCCGGAGTCCTTCTGCATAACGCCGATGACATCGGCGGTCTGATAAGCCATGGATTCGAGTACGGCCCTTATAATGTGAGCCCTTGTGGTTCCTCTCGTGATTCCGAAGACGGCCCCGCGGGCATGCGGATTCCAGTACGGGGCGCCGAGTCCTACGAAGGCAGGCACGAAATATACGCCTCCGCTGTCCTTTACGCTGCGCGCTATGTCCTCAGTCTCTGCGGCGCTCTTGACAAGGCCCATGCCGTCTCTGAGCCACTGAACTGCGGCTCCGCAGATAAACACGGAACCCTCAAGGGCATAGTTGACTTCACCGTTAAGCCCCCATGCTACCGTAGTGACAAGGCCGTTTTCGGAGAATACGGGCTTGTTTCCGGTGTTCATGAGAAGGAAGCCGCCGGTTCCGTAAGTGTTTTTTACGTTGCCCTCCTTAAAGCAGCACTGTCCGAAGAGAGCAGCCTGCTGGTCTCCCGCGACGCCGGCAACCGGAATCGGCGCTCCGAAGAGCGAGGAGGCGGTGATACCGAAATCGCCGGAGGACGGTCTTGCTTCGGGAAGGAGCGAAGCCGGTATTCCGAGCAGACGGAGAAGCTCACCGTCCCACTCAAGCGTATTCATATTGAACAGCATTGTTCTTGAAGCATTCGAGTAGTCCGTGGCGTGAACCCTGCCGTCCGTAAGATTCCAGATGAGCCAGGTGTCTATGGTGCCGAAGCACAGTTCGCCTCGTTCGGCTCTTTCGCGCGCGCCGGGGACGTTTTCAAGGATCCAACGGATTTTTGTTCCGGAGAAGTACGGGTCGATGATGAGTCCCGTTTTGCGCCTTACGGGCTCGGTGAGACCGTCTTTCTTCAGTGCTTCGCAGAAGTCCGCAGTTCTGCGGCACTGCCATACGATGGCGTTGTAAACAGGCTTGCCGGTTTTTCTGTCCCAGATAACCGTGGTCTCGCGCTGATTTGTAATACCTATGCCGTAAATCTCTTCTGCCGACGCTCCGGCCTTTTCAATGGCGCGCCTTGCAACCTCAAGCTGAGTGGACCATATTTCCTCGGCATCATGCTCAACCCATCCCTCATGAGGGAAAATCTGTCTGAATTCCTTCTGTGCGACGGCTACGGGCTCGCCGGCCGGAGTGAAGAGAATGGCTCTGGAGGAGGTTGTGCCCTGGTCAAGCGAAAGGATATATTTCTTCATTGTTCGTGCTCCTTTTCGGAATCTGTGTGAGAAGGGACTGCAGCGGTAGTCCGCTTACTGTCTTCATATGATAATATTATATCAGCCCTGACAGTAAAAATCAAGAAAAAAAACGGTCTCGGGAAACAAATCCTCATCATAAAACAGTAAAAATAAAAAACAGGGGATGAAAAAGCACCTGACTTTTTCATCCCCTGTTTTTTTTGGGGTGCCGCCATCTGCGGCGGTGACAGATCCTTGGATGTCTGAGGTTCAGCGAATGTCGACAGTGACCTTTTTGCCCGAACCCGCGGAAGCTGCCTTAACAACAGTTCTGATAGCTTTGGCGATCTTTCCGTGCCTTCCGATAATCATTCCCATTTCGTCGGGAGCGACACCGATCACGAAAGTGATTTCATCTTCTGTTTCGGATCTGTTAAGCACTACCATATCGGGTGTGTCTACGATAGAGCGGCAGATGTCAAGCAAAAGCTTTTCGGGATCCATTTGTATCCCCCGAATCAGTCGGTGATGCCGGTCTTCTTAAGCAGAACCTTGACTTTTTCAGTCGGCTGAGCGCCGTTCTTGAGCCAGGTCTTGGCCTTTTCGGCATCAATCTGAACGGCACCTTCCTTAAGAGGATTGTAAACGCCGATTTCGTCGATGAACTTGCCGCCTCTGGGAGTGCGCTCGTCGGCGACGACTACGCGATAGAAGGGCTGCTTCTTTGCACCGAAGCGGGAAAGTCTGATCTTAACCATGATAAATATCTCCTTTTTGGATATAAAATAATAAAATCAAATTCAGAACGGGAAGCGCATTTTCTTGCCGTGCTTACCCTTTTGAGCCGATGTGAACTGCTTCATCAGCTTCTGTGTCTGTTCGAACTGCTTAAGCAGTCTGTTTACGTCGGAAACCGTAGTACCGGAGCCCGAGGCTATGCGCTGCTTGCGGGAGTAATTGATTATGTCGGGCTTGTTTCTCTCGCGCGGAGTCATGGACTTGATGATTGCCTCCGTGCGGGCGATGGCTTTTTCGTCTACCTGAGCGCCCTTGAGAGCCGAAGCGTTGACACCGGGAATCATTCCCATGAGCTGGTCGAGATTGCCCATGCTCTTTATCTGCTCGAACTGTGCGAGATAATCCTCAAGAGTGAAGGTTTGCTCGCGCATTTTCTTTTCGAGATCCTTAGCCTGCTTTTCGTCGAAGGCCTGCTCGGCTTTTTCGATAAGAGTCAGGATATCGCCCATGCCGAGAATTCTGGAAGCCATTCTGTCGGGGTAGAAGGGCTCGATCTG
>JAKSPQ010000114.1 GCA_024404665.1 Clostridia bacterium | reverse complement strand
TTTTTCCCGAGCTTCTTCATCGATGTGAACATTTCTGCGACGGAGTCGCTGTCGCCGCTCATTTCTTCGACCATGGCGTAGACATCCTCGTTGCCCGAGACGGAGCTCAGAATGTCTATCGTGCTTATCGTCGGCACGGTTATGAGCATCATGATCAGCAGGCCGTTAACAAGACCTACACCGATTTTTACAACCCATTTCAGGCCGTTCTGCGGAGCGTTTTTATGGAAAATCTTCGCGATGAGCGCGTTGAAGCACATGAGGAACAGCTTGGTAATAACGAATATAATGCCGAAAATCATAGGGGCAGTCAGCGCAGACAGCATTCCTGTTATATAGCTGTAAAAATTCGGCGTATTATTTATCAGCTCCATGATTTCGGCGGCATCTCCGCTCTGAGAGGAGAAAATCTTAATCGTATTCCAAATCGCCGATGCAGCCGCCTTCTTGAATAAAACGGCAGACAAAAGAGCGACGGCTCCGCTGAAAATCGTAACGACCAGTCCGGCATGAACCTTCGCGGGCTTCCTGATAAGTCCGAAAAGCAGCACAAGCAGCATAAGCGTTACAGAACTTACCGTAATCATCGCCGACAGTAGTGAAATCGGATTTAAAACAGATGAACTCAAAATATACCCTTTCCCGGCCATCCGGCCGAACAAAAACACTTTTTTGCAATAATATCAACAATATATAATATTATATGATAATAATCGAAAAAAGTCAAGTGAAAAGAGCCCTGACTGTAGTGTTACACCCCGCTGTGAGACCGGGGGCAGCCTTTTATGCGGTTGAATAAGAGATATGATGAGGCAAGGAAGCGTCAAACAAATGGCTGAAAAAACAATTGACAAAACACTATATATAATGTATAATATTGGTATATCAATCGAGACTGAAGTCTCTGAAAAAAGGAGAAAACAAAATGAAGAAATTCTTCGTCATGCTTCTTGCTCTTTCTATGCTCCTCGCGATTTGCATTCCCGCAACTGCTGCCGAGAAGGCCATCGATATCACTGACAGCATCAAGGTTGCCACTTATATCGAAATGATGGACAAGAAGCTTAAGATCGTCCGTGACGATGCATACCTCATGGGTGCCATGGATTACACCAACGACACGTCTTCTGCCGATTGGAAGGCTCCCGGAACAGGCGTCAGAACTCTTTCCGTTGTTGACACCAAGGGCTGGACCAACTACTACAACGACCTCGATTTCCTCATCGATGCCGCTGATGACTCCACCATTTTTGCATATCCCTGCATCTGGTCCAACATCACAGGTCCCATGACCTATGAGTTCGCCGTAGATGCCGACGGTATCTATGAGTTCGTAGTATTAGGCTGCGCTCAGATCAAGGATAGCGACGTTGACAACGATGCCAAGGACCGCGGATTCTGCGTTTCCGTCGATGGCGGTCAGAAGTACCAGGTTAACATTTCCGATACCAAGGGTGTTTTCCGTAACTACACTTACGATCTTACCTATGAGACCGCTATGTCCGATGAGATCAAGACCACTAACGGTACCAACACCTCTAACTTCATTATGGGTTACTACTACGGTATCGAAATCGAGCTCAAGGCCGGCAAGCACCAGTTCGAGTACTGGGGCCTTGAATACTCCGGAGCTGAGGATCACTCTCAGAAGACCTCTTCCCGTCTGAACTACGCAGGTGCTTACGTTCAGAAGGCTCTTACCGACGCCGAGCTTGAGACCTACGTATATCCCGAAGTAACCACTGAGGAAGTTACCACCAAGGAAATCACCACCAAGGCTCTTACCACCGCTGCTCCCGAACCCACCGCTGAGCCCACCACTGCTCCTGCCGATGTTACCACCGCGACTCCCGCAGGTGACACCACTGCCGCTCCCGCTCCCGCAAAGAAGGGCTGCGGATCCGTAATCGGTGCAGGCGTTGCTCTCTTCGCAGTTCTCGGAACCGCTCTGGTTTTCAAGAAGAGATTCTGAAAAAACGAAAGGTGACACCCGTCTGACGGATTGTCATCCTTAAAGATAATAATCCCCCGTCGTTTAGGCTCCGGATTGATTTCGCTGCCTTACGCCGGGGGATTTTTTGCCGGATTTCAATAAAAATCAAACGTTTCTTGACTATCGGGGTTAAAGATAGTATAATTATAGAGATATAATAAAAAGAGTGTGTTTTGAACACATAATGCCGGAAGACGGTTTTGTGCCGCGGAGGCAGCCCGGGAGGAAAAAGGATGAATTCCGACAGCTTTAAAAAAGCGGGGGTAATCCCCGTCGTTGTAATTAATAATGCCGATGATGCCGTGCCTACGGCAAAGGCCCTGCTTGCAGGAGGAATCAACGTAATGGAGATTACGCTCAGAACCCCCGCAGCCATCGATGCCATCGGGCGTGTCAGCCGTGAGTGCCCGGACATGATAACAGGCGCAGGTACCGTGCTTAACGCGGAGCAGTGCCGCGCCGCAATCGCTGCCGGGGCTGAGTTCATCGTCTCGCCCGGGCTTTCGGCGGGTGTTGTCGAAGAAGCGAAGAAAAGCGATGTGCCTGTCATACCCGGCTGTGTAACGCCGACGGAGATTATGGCTGCGCTCGATATGGGAATAAAAACCGTGAAATTTTTCCCCGCACAGGTATACGGAGGCTTATCCGCGATGAAGGCATTGGCCGCGCCGTTCGGAGGCGTGAAGTTCATTCCGACAGGCGGAGTGAATGCGGACAACCTGTCCGAATATCTGGCCGCTCCGTTTATCGAGGCCGTCGGAGGCAGCTGGCTCTGCACTGCAAAGGATATTTCAAGCGGAAATTTCGGGAAGATTACTGCGCTTTGCCTTGAGGCAAGCGCTAAGGTTAAGGAGAGCGGAAGATGAGCAGCGTCAAGACTCTTTGCTTCGGAGAAATGCTTCTGAGACTTCGTCCCTTCGGCAAGAGCAGACTGTTTCAGGAGCACTCGCTGGAGGCTCTGTTCGGCGGAAGCGAGGCGAATGTGGCGGCATCGTTGGCTATTTTGGGAGAGAAGAGCGCATATGCTACGGTTCTGCCCGATAATGAGGTCGGAAAAGCCTGCAGAAGAGATCTTATGTCGTACGGAATAGATCTGACTCCGTCGGTGACCGGAAAAGGCAGAATGAGTCTGTACTACCTTACCAACGGCGCAAATCATCTGCCGTCAGGAGTGATTTATGACAGAGAATACTCCGCTTTATCTCTTGCCGGCCCCGGCGCAATCGATTGGGACACGGCGATGAAGGATTGCGGAAGGCTTCATATATCCGGTATTACTCCCGCACTTTCGGAGAGCGCGATGCGGCTGACATTTGAGGCAGCCCGTAAAGCGAAGGAAAAAGGGCTTACAGTGTCATTTGACCTTAACTACCGAAAGAATCTTTGGAAATATGAGTGTAATCCTGCAGAAATACTGACTGAACTCTGCGGATATACGGATTTGCTTATATCAAACGACGATCAGCTGAGAAACATCCTCGGCATCAGTGTCGACGGCGATTTTGACGCAATGTATCCGGATTCCCGTGACTTTGAACGTCTCTGCAAGGCTGTCCTTGACCGTTTCCCGACGATGAAGGCTGTCGCGCTTGCTCTCCGTCGCACCCATTCGGCGGATCACAACGATATTGCGGGCTATTATGCGGACAGAAAATGCTTTGCCGCTTCAAAACGATATGAAATAAAGAATATCGTAGACCGCATCGGCGGAGGAGATGCCTTAACAGCCGGTCTTATATACGGACTGGATAATCTTGATACGCCGGCTGAAGCCATTGAGTTCGCCGTCGCTGCTTCCTGCCTGAAGCACAGTATACCCGGAGACGTCAATCTTGCGACTCTTTCGGAGGTTAACGCGCTTCTTAAGGACGGCTCGGGAAGACTTGACAGATAGTATTTTCGAGAACAAGAGCCGAAAATCATGGCAAAACAAGAGTAAAAAAGGAGATAAGCAATGAAGGGCCCGTATTATTCCAAAGACGACCTGATGGCCGCAGAGGCAGAAGCAGGTGTATCCATGCCGTACTCGGAGGACTTATCGATTCTTTCGTCACCCTTGTGCGCAGGTGCAGTGAAGCTCCCGAACCGGCTTGCATGTCAGGCGATGGAGGGCTGCGACGGAAATGCCGACGGAACTCCGGGAGAGCTTACTCTCCGCAGATATGAACGCTTTGCAAAGGGCGGATCCGGTCTCATCTGGTTCGAAGCCACTGCAGTTATGGACGAGGGTAAGGCAAATCCCAGACAGCTGAGGATTACAAAGGAAAATCTCGGCGAATTTAAGCGCACCGTAGATATGATAAAGGAAACCGGTTTTCGCGAGAACGGTTATGAACCGGCCGTCGTGATGCAGGCTACACATTCCGGAAGATATTCAAAGCCTCACGGGACTCCGGCGCCGCTCATCGCATATAACAGCCCGGTTCTTGAGGCTGACCGTCCCATCGATGCTTCCCGCATCGTCACCGACGAATACCTGGACACCGTCCGTGATGCCCTTGTGGAGGGCGCGATGCTGGCTGAACAGGCCGGGTTTGACGGCGTCGATATAAAGTGCTGCCACAGATATCTTAACAGTGAGCTGCTTTCGGCCTTCGGACGTCCCGGAAGATACGGCGGAAGCTTTGAAAACCGCACAAGGCTCTTAAGGGAAAGCGTTTCCGGAGCGAGAGAGGCCTGCGGTGTCGGCTTTGAAATTTCATCCAGAATGAATGTGTATGACGGATATTTCTTTCCGTACGGCTTTGGTGTTTCCGAAAATACAGACGCAAAAACCGCATACGGTGCGCCTGAATTCGATCCGTCTGAGCCGGTTATGCTGCTTAAGCAACTGTATGAATCCGGAATGCGCATAGTAAATATTACAATGGGAAATCCGTACAATAATCCTCATGTGAACCGGCCGTTCGCCAAGGGCGGATATGAGCCGCCCGAACCGCCTGTTTGCGGTGTTGCGCGGCTTCTTAACGGAATTTCAGAACTGAAATCCGCTGTTCCGGAGCTTAAATTCATTTGCTCCGGAGTATCTTATCTCGGCACCGTTGCCCCGAATGTGCTGGCAGGATATATTGAAAAGGGAGGCTTTGACGTTGCCGGTTTCGGACGTACGATCTTTGCTTATCCGGACTTTGCCAACGATATTTTAAAGAGCGGCGTAATGAAGAAGAATAAAGCTTGTATTGCATGCTCAAAGTGCACGGAAATTATGCGAACCCCGGGAGGAACTCCGGGCTGCGTGATCAGGGACCCGCTCTATACGGAGCTGTACAAACAGATTTTCGGGAGCAAAAAGTAAAAACGAATCGGATTTTTCCGAAAAAACGGAAGGCAGCGTATCGGAGAGGACTGCGGATTATCCGCAATACCGTCCCGAACCGTTTCTGTCCGTGAATCAAAAAAGCAGGTGAACAGATGAAAACAGCAATGATAACGGGTCTTCCGGGCGGTATAGGTCTAGCCACAGCGGTAAAATTCCTTGATGAGGGGTACATCGTCTGCGGAATGGGGAGACGGGCGCCGGAGGATTTCGGAGATGCGTCGTTCGTTCTCGAAAGAGAAAATTTCAGATATTTCAGAGGCGACGTCGCATCCCATGAGGACAGACTTGCGTTCCTTGAATATGCATTGAGCATAAACGGCAGCATCGACGTTCTCGTGAACGTGGCCGGAATTGCGCCGAGGGTCAGAGCAGATTTGCTGGAAATGACGGAGGAGAGCTATGACACCGTCATGGCCACTAATACAAAGGCCACGATGTTTTTGACCCAGGCGGTTGCAAACCGGATGAAGGAAAACGAAGCGGTAAACGGAATCCGCGGATACATCTGCAATACATCGTCGCTATCGGCTTACGCGGTGTCCGTGAACAGAGGAGAGTATTGCATTTCAAAGGCCGGAGTCTCAATGGTGACATCGTTGTTTGCCGAGAGGCTGGCTGAATTCGGCATCCCGGTTAATGAAGTGAGACCCGGCATCATCGAGACCAATATGACGGCAAAGGTTAAGGAAAAATACGACGGCCTCATAGCCGGAGGCCTTCTGCCGATGGCGCGCTGGGGTCAGCCGGAGGACATCGCTGCCGGCATATATGCGCTGTGCTCAGGCGCACTTCCTTATGTAACCGGCCAGTCGCTCGATGTTGACGGCGGCTTCCACATCAGAAAGCTTTAATTCGAAAAAGAAGGTCTATAATATGAACACACACAAGATAGCTGTTATTGCCGGCGACGGCATCGGTCCCGAGGTCATATCCGAGGGTGTTAAGGTTTTAAACAAGATGGCTGAGCTCAGCCGCGGAACGGGCGATGAATTTTCCTTTGAATTCACGGAATTTCCCTGGGGCTGCACATATTACAAAGAAACCGGCAGAATGATGGCGGAGGACGGCATAGAAACGCTTAAAAAATATGATGCGATTTATCTGGGCGCCGTGGGAATGCCGGGAGTTCCGGATCATATTTCTCTTTGGGATCTGCTGCTTGTTATCAGAAAATCCTTTGACCAGTATATCAATCTCCGCCCGGTCAAACTGTTAAAGGGTGCCCCGTGCCCGCTGAAGGATGTAAAACCCGAGGAAATAAATATGACCTTTGTCAGAGAAAATACGGAAGGCGAATATGCGGGCTCCGGAGCATGGCTGTACAAGGGAAAACCGAATGAGGTCGTAATCCAGAACGGCGTGTTCTCGAGAGTGGGCTGTGAAAGAGTTATCAGATACGCTTTTGAACTTGCCAGAGCAGAAAAAAAGACGCTGACCAGCATTTCGAAGGGCAACGCTCTCAATTATTCGATGGTGTTCTGGGACAGCATCTTTGAGGAAGTGGGACGTGAATATCCTGACGTCAAAACATATTCATATCTCGTCGATGCAGCAAGCATGTTTATGGTCAAGGATCCCGGACGCTTCCAGATCGTAGTAACATCTAACCTTTTCGGAGATATTCTGACCGATCTCGGAGCGGCTATTTCCGGAGGAATGGGTCTTGCTGCCGGTGCGAACCTTAATCCCGAGCGTACCTATCCCTCCATGTTCGAACCAATCCACGGCTCAGCGCCCGACATCGCAGGGCAGGGAAAGGCCAACCCGCTCGCCAGCGTATGGTCCGCTGCACAGCTCCTTGAATGTTTCGGGCATAAGGCTGCCGCCGATGCCGTCATCGCGTCAATCGAAAATGTCCTCGTCGATGCCAAAGTGCTGACACCTGATCTCGGCGGAACGGCAACCACAGCCATGGTCGGCGACGAGGTTGTAAAGAAACTCTCCGATGCAGCAGTGGAGAGCGCTGTCACAAAGCTTAAAGGACTCGGTCTCGGCCCAAAATTTGCAAAATTCAGCAAATAATAAGCGCTATCCGGAGTTCGAATCCCTTTCGCTCCGCCAAAAGACATATATCCGAACCCACAGATTATCGGCAATGGGTTCGGATATTTTCTTTCATCTACCGTCTGGTATGAAATATTGCGAACTAAGAGCATTTCGATATCGCACTATTCCTGTTATTACCATGGTTTTTATTTCTTTATATGAACGAACGCCGGATTTCGCTTTTTATGAGGATTGGCAGATCTACGCGCCTG
>JAKSPQ010000113.1 GCA_024404665.1 Clostridia bacterium | reverse complement strand
GCGCGATCGCGGTTTACGGCGAATCCCACTGGTATTGGGAAAAAGACGAAGCCGCGTTTCTCGGCGGCCCTGCCGACGTCGGTTTGATGACGAAATCCTGCACGTCGAATCGATCCGGCGTGGAATACCCCAACATCGAATACTACACGTCATCCTACAAGCAAACGGTCACGTTCAACGTTCTCGTGAATGAAGAAACAAAAAAGCTGCTTGGCTCCTCCGACGGCTCGGAAACGCTGAAGTCTTTTTCCGAGCTTTGCCGCGAGATCCGTGAGAGCACCAAAACGGAAGAACCCGAAAACCAAAAAGAGGAATCCGGGTCGGTCCTTCCCTATCTCATCCCGGCAACAGCGGTTTTGCTCGTACTCACCGCCATTGCGTGCACGGTCATCGTCAAAAAGAAGAAAGCCCATAAGTAAAAAACAAATATCTTGAATTCCAAGCACTTTTTCGATATAATATAAGCAGGACATAGGCGATAACCTCCGATAATGGTTTCTGGACAATTCCATTATATCAGATTTTATTGCCTTTGTCCTGCTTTTTTGTTTTTTTAATAATTAACGTCAGGACTTCGGTTCCACCCTAACATTGATTTATTGAACCTTATTTTATTTTTTTATTAATGCAAGCATTATATTATAATTTTTTTAAAAAAACTCTTGACAAATCGGCTGCGATGCGGTATAATACGCCATCATCGAATAGAGGAGCGAAAGCTAATAGTATTGCGGAGGAGACCATCCGGGTCCGTGAATCCGCCGAAAAAGGAGCTTTTGCCGAAATCCGGAGCCTCGGACAGGCCGTCGGGTTGGTCCGAGCGAATAAGATTCACCGGACTGTCACGTTTTTCGTGGAGCGCTAATCGGTCATACAAAAAGTCAGATTTTTGATATTATGTGTGATCCGGGTCATGCTCCCGCATCGCACTTTTTTATTTTTTCAGAGCAATTAAATTCAATCCGAAAGGAATACAAAAATGAAAAGAACTCTCTCGTTGATCCTTGCCGCGGTTATGATTCTGACCGCAGCTCTCCTTGCTTCCTGCTCCGGCAATTCCGCAGCCTCCGATATCAGCGGAGCCAAGAATCTTGCCGACCTTGCCGGAACCAAAATCGCAGCTCAGGCCGGCACCTTCCATGCAGATGCCGTAAAGCAGATCAAAGACGTTAAATCCAGCACTTATCCCGAATTCTCCGACCTTCTCACCGCTCTCAAGAGCGGCGCCATCGACGGTTACGTTGCCGAAGAGCCTACCGCTCTCGCTGTCTGCCTCGGCAATGAGTCCCTCGGCTATCTCAAACTCGTGAACAACTCCACCGGCTTCACCGCCACCGATGCCGACACCGGTATCGCCGTCGGTCTTAAGAAGGGTTCGGCCCTTAAGGACCAGATCAATGCAGTCCTTGCCGAAATCACAACAGAACAGAGAGCAGAGCTCATGGAGCTCATGGTAAAGCTTTCCAACGGTCAGGAAATCGGTGAGCTTCCGCTCAAGTCCGAGACTCCCGCAAATCCCGAAAAGACCCTCAAGGTCGCCATGGAATGCGCTTACGAGCCCTTCAACTGGACCGATCTCAATACTCCCACTGCAGGCGCGGTTGAAATCTACGACCAGAACGGAAACGTAAGAGCCAACAGCTATGCCAACGGCTACGATATCCAGATTGCAAAGTACGTTGCCAACAAGCTCGGAATGAAGCTCGAAGTATACGCCATCGAATGGGATTCCCTCCTTCCCGCCGTTCAGGCCGGTACCGTTGATGCAATCATCGCCGGAATGAGCCCCACAGAGGAGAGAGCAAAGGAAATCGATTTTACCAACGTTTACTATTCCTCCAACCTCGTAATCATCTACAAGAAGTGATTCCTGTCAGGAACACATACTCCGATTAACTTTAAAAATGGTTAAATTCTTCCTTGACGTTGCGGCAATCTTCCGGGATTACTGGCAGGTATTGCTGCAGGGCATCGGCTATACTCTCGCGGGACTTCTCATCGGTCTTCTGACCGGAGTAATCCGCACGGCGCCGATGTCGGGAAACGGCTTTGTCCGTGTTCTCCAAATAATCATAAACAAGATCATAGCGGTTTACATCGAGATATTCCGCGGCACACCTATGATGGTTCAGGCGATGGTTATTTACTGGGGCTATGCCTTCGCAAACAACGGAAATACCCTGAATCTTCTGGCCTCCGGTATAATCATTGTTTCGATTAATACGGGAGCATATATGGCGGAGATTGTCCGCGGCGGTATAATTTCGATAGATAAGGGTCAGACCGAAGGCGCTCTCGCCATAGGAATGAATCACTCTCAGCTCATGCTCTTTGTAATTATCCCGCAGCTTATCAGGAACATTCTGCCTTCCGTAAGCAACGAGTTTGTTATCAATATCAAGGACACATCCGTTCTTAACGTTATCGGCGTCACCGAGCTTTACTATTTCGCAGCCGTTATCAAGCGTCAGAATTTCCAGACCTTCCAGACTTATCTCGTGGTTTGCATGCTCTATTTCGTGCTTACATTCAGCGTAACGAGAATCCTCCGTTATCTTGAGAAGAGGCTGTCCGGAAGAGAGAATTATGTCATTTGCGGATCGCAGAGCGATCCCGATGCAGAAATCCGCATCGAAAACGGGAAGGAGTCCTCGAAATGACAGAGAACAGTACAGCGCCGGTGATTGAGGTGCGTCATCTCCGGAAATCCTTCGGCGACAATAAGGTTTTAAACGATATCTCACTGTCCGTATCTAAGGGCGAGGTTTTATCCGTTATCGGCTCGTCAGGCTCAGGAAAGAGCACTATGCTAAGATGCATTAATCTTCTCGAGACTCCGAGCGGCGGAGATATTCTTTTTGAAGGCAACAGCATTATCGGAAAGAAAAAAGATATTTGCCGCTATCGCGCCAAGGTCGGAATGGTATTCCAGTCATTCAACCTCTTCAACAACATGAATGTCCTTAAAAACTGCACCGTCGGTCAGATCAGGGTGCTCGGAAGGAAAAAGGAAGAGGCCGAGAAGATCGCAATGGAGTTTCTTGCCAAGGTCGGCATGGATAAGTATATCAATGCACGTCCTTCGCAGCTTTCAGGCGGTCAGAAGCAACGTGTTGCCATCGCAAGAACGCTGTCGATGAATCCCGATGTGATTCTGTTCGACGAGCCTACATCGGCTCTTGACCCCGAGACCGTAGGCGAAGTGCTTGAGGTTATGCGCAGACTTGCGAAGTCCGGATATACCATGATTGTCGTAACTCACGAGATGGCGTTTGCAAGAGACGTATCGACAAGAGTTATTTTCATGGACAAGGGGTATATTGCGGAGGAAGGCGCGCCGGAGGAGCTCTTCGGCAATCCGAAGCAGCAGAGAACCAGAGAATTCCTCTCGAGATATCTCGAAGGATAATCGGAATAACGGTAAAAAGGACACGGAAAAGCTTTGGCTTTTAAGCGTGTCCTTTTTCCAATTCCCAAAAAAACATTGACGATTTGAAAATAATGTGCTAAAATGTATTGAATTCCGATGAGCGATTCCGAAAAAGCTTCAACGGGTCGTCATCGGTGCGAAAAAGGAGAAAAAGATGAAATATACAGTCGACCACGATTATCACATTCATTCATATCTTTCGTCCTGCTCGAGGGATCCCGAGCAGACCGCGGAGAGAATCCTTGCTTATGCGAAGAACAGCGGTTTTACGTCGCTGTGTATTACGGACCATTTCTGGGACAGTACGGTTCCCGGAGCTTCAAAATGGTATGCTCCTCAGAATCTTGAGCATATTGAGCTATTAAAGCCGCTTCCGGAAGAAGAGGGAATAGATTTTATGTTCGGCTGCGAAACCGATATGGACAAATACGGGACCATAGGTATTTCGGATTCGGTTGCCGAAAAAATGGACTTCATCATTGTTCCGACTACGCATCTTCATATGTCGGGATTTACACTTGATGCCGATATCGGAATGGGCGACGACGAAAGCGCACTGAAAAAGAGAGCCGAGCTCTATGTTTCCAGATTCGAAACGCTGCTGAATGCGGATCTCCCTTTCGAGAAGGTTGGAATTGCCCATCTTTCCTGCGGCCTCATCTGCAAAACACCCGCAGGCTCAAATCTCAAAATCCTCGATATGATTCCCGAGGAGACCTTTGAGGAGCTGTTCAACAGAACCGCCGCCAAGGGAATGGGCGTGGAACTCAACTTCGGTCTCGGAGGCTTGACCTACGAACAGCTGGGGCTTCTTCTCAAGCCGTATTTTATCGCAAAGAAATGCGGCTGCAAATTCTACTTCGGCTCTGACGCTCACCATCCGTCGGCGCTGGATTCCGCTCCCGAAAGATTCAGCAGAACCGCCGCCCTCCTCGGACTTACCGAGGACGATAAATTCCGTATAGCGAAAGCAAATTGATTTTCTGAGCAAGGGCTGAAAATCCTTATGGCTCACTAATAAACACCGCCGTCCGTTGAGCTCCGGATGAGTACCCGGAGCTTTCGGATGTGGGTATCGTATTTTTTCGGACCTGTATTTTTCTGGAAAAGCAGAACGGTCAATTGTATATGCGTCTCAGCCGCCTTTTGGCGGCTGTTTTCGCTTTATACCGCGTTATTATTCGGATGATGCTGTCTGTCTTTCTGAATTTTGGTGTGAAATCGGAATTATACGAAAAAAACCGGAACGCGGGGCAGCCTTTTTCCGAATAAACATATTATACGAGACATAAAGCTTTTTTTGCTTGCATTTTCTATTACTATATGATATAATAAATTATTATTAAAATATAAAGCAGGAGAAACAGTTTGAAAAAGAAAATTATCAGTATGTTGATCTGTCTCGCAATGTGCCTTTCATTGCTTCAGACTGCAGTCAACTCCGCGACAAATGACTCAGAGTCATTCGTAATCGAACGTGTTCCGGGCGGAACACAGAAGGATGTAATCGTCAAAGGCGAGCGCCGTGTAATCTACTGTATGCAGTATGATTATCTGTGGCCTGTAACTGATAAGGGCTATGCAAATCCTCAGACGGTTTACACTGAGGCTCAGTCGGTTGATTTGCTGACGCCTGACGAACAGCTTGTTATTCATAGGATTCTGTACGCGGGTTATCCCTACGATTCGGTCGGAGCATTGGCTCCGCTGTATGCGAACCTTGACGCGGCGTCTGCGTCGGAGGCCGCAGCCAATATGACTCAGGGAATTATCTGGTCGTATATGGTTGAGTGGAAGGTAGCGGGAAATACACATTATTCGACGGAAAAAGACACCGATACTTCCGATATTCCCGGCTGGGACGAAGCCTACGCGGCTCTTATAGACTATGCCGAAAACGGAAGCCCCGTATCGACTGTTTCGGAAAATTTCACCCCGGAGATTAACGGAAGCACAACCCTTGTTAAGAACGGCGACGTATGGATGTCGGGCGCGCTTTCGATTACTAATCCCGAGGGCTTTAAGGTTATGTACAATGTGTCCGTTCCTGATGACGTGTGTGTTCTGGACGAAGACGGATATATGCTTTTCCCCAACTGGGATTTTGTCGACGGAGAATGGGTCAATTACGGATATACCGTATACGGCGGGGATACTTTCTATCTTCAGTCCGAAAACGGACCTGAAGTCAAAGGACAGAGCGTCGAAATAACGGGATCCGTAAAAATCCCCACCGATATAAAGCAGTATGTTACAAACGAAACCGGCTTGGGAAACAAGAACGACGGACAGGGATATGTCAGACATAATTTCCAGACCATGCTCAGCATCGGAATGGATACAAGGGAATATTCTGTCAGCGCGGTTCTTGATGCCGCCGAAGAAACAATCGACGTCATCGGACACAAGACATGGATACACGGAGACAATCCGGAGGAGTTCCGCCCCGCTGAAATCACCGTTCATCTCCATGCCAACGGCGTGCTCAGTCAGACTCTGACTGTCCGGCCGGATGAAGAAGGACACTGGAGCTGGACTTTCACCGGACTTCCGAAGTATGACGAAAGCGGTGCCGAGATTATATACACCGTAGACGAGGGTTATGTACATAATTATTCGGCCAGCTATCAGGGCTACAGCATAACAAATACCTATTCGCCTTCCAAGACAAGCATAAATATCGAAAAAATCTGGAATGACGAAGCGGATCATGACGGCTTCCGCCCGAGCTCCGTAACAGTTAAGCTTTTTGCTGACGGCAAGGACACCGGAAAGACTGTCGTGCTCACGGCTGAGGAAAACTGGAGAGGCGTATTTGCAGACCTTGACGAAAGAACCGATGACGGCTCCGAGAACGGAAGAGTCATCGTCTATACCGTGGAAGAGGTTCCGGTTGACGGATACAGCTCCGAGTGCGAGGTTCAGACGGATAACGAAGGTAATGAAGTAGGCTTCATCATTACCAACACGCACTTACCCGAGCATATTACGGTATGCGGAGAAAAGACCTGGATTCACGGAAACAATCCCGTCGATATGCGCCCTGAGAGCATTACCGTTTTCCTGCACGCGGACGGCATCGTAAAGGATGTAAAGACCGTCACGGCAAATGACGGATGGAAATGGAGCTTTGAAGGTCTGGATAAGTTCAGCCACGGCAGGGAAATTGTATACACGGTCACGGAGGCCAATGTCCCGAATTACTTAACGACCTACGACAGGGAAAGCTTTGATATAACCAACACATATGCTCCCGAGAAGACCTCCGTATCCGTCAGCAAGATATGGAACGATGATAACGACAGAGACGGCATCAGACCCGAAAGCGTTGTTATCCGTCTGCTGAAGAATCTGGTTCCGACGGATATCACACTCACACTCGACGAGACCAACCGTTGGGAGGGCGTTTTTGAGAATCTGAACGTATCGGATGAAGACGGAAATGCTATTCATTATTCGGTTATTGAGGAGAATTCCGACGGATATAAGTCCGCTGTCACGGGAAGCCAGTCCTCCGGATTTACCGTCACAAGCACCCATACCGCTGAAACCGTTGATATAAGCGGCAAGAAAATCTGGAACGATTCCGACAACCGAGACGGTTTGCGTCCCGATTCGATCACAATTCATCTTCTGGCCGACGGAGTAGTGAAGGATACCGTAAACGTAACGGAAGCGGACGGCTGGAAATGGTCCTTCACCGGATGGCATAAATATGAAAACGGCGAGGAAATCGTCTATTCGATTCTTGAAGAAAGCATCGACGGCTATGAAAGCGAGTACGATGATTTCGATGTTACAAACACCCATGAGACCGAGAAAACGTCGGTTAATGTAAAGAAAATCTGGGAAGACGGAGATAACCGCGACGGAATCAGACCCGACGTCATAAGCGTAAACGTAATAAAGGACGGAGTCACCGTGGCGTCTCTCGAGCTTAACGCGAACAACAGGTGGGAAGCCCGCATCGACGGCCTTGACAAGTACGAAAACGGCCAGCTTATCGAATATAAGGTTGCGGAAGAGGCAGCCGACGGATACGAGAGCAAGGTTGAGGGCAGCATCGATGACGGCTTTGTCATTACGAACACCCATGAGACCGAGAAAACGTCGGTTAATGTAAAGAAAATCTGGGAAGACG
>JAKSPQ010000112.1 GCA_024404665.1 Clostridia bacterium | reverse complement strand
TTCCGGGAAAGATTATGAGATTGAATCCTGTCGTGTCCAGAAAACCTGCAACCTCCTTAAGGTCAAAGGTATCGACACCGTGGAGGCCGCACAGGCAATGCGCTCCAAAGTCGTAGAACTATACCGCGATGATATTTCCGACGAAGTCATCTTTGCAGCAGAATTGATTGGCATGGAAGTTTTTTCCAACGGAGTCTGCATCGGAAAGGTAGAGGAGGTCCTGGATTATCCCGGCAATCAGGTATACGTCGTAAGAGGGGAGCACGAATATATGATTCCAGCCGTGAAAGCATTCGTACTCACCACTGATCTAGCCGCAAACCGCATGGACGTGAATCTCATTGAGGGAATGCGCAGCGATGAGGATTGATATACTGACTCTTTTCCCGGATGCCTTAGGTGATGTTCTTTCTGAGAGTATTCTCGGCAGAGCCCAGGAACGGGGTTTTATCAGAATTGAAGCGCACCAGATCCGGGACTATACTGCCAGCAAGCAGAACCAAGTGGACGACTATCCTTACGGCGGCGGGCGCGGTGCTATTGTGCAGGCAGATCCGCTCTACCGTTGCTGGGAAGCCGTCTGCGACGAAGCAGCTGGCCCTGTTCACACGATATATCTCTCACCCTGCGGTCACACCTTCACTCAGAAAGATGCCATTCGGCTGAGCCAGATGGACAATCTGATCTTTGTCTGCGGCCATTACGAAGGCATTGACCAGCGTTTCATCGACGAATGCGTAAACCTCTATAAGATTCCTCACAGGGTGTCCAGGGAGAACAACTATGAGAAGATCCTTTCGATATTCAACGATACGCTGCAGGGCAGGGCTCCTCATCTCGGAATAGTTTTCGGCGGAACACCGCAGTTCCTCGAGGATCAGAGACGAGGCCTTTTCAGTTACGAAGCGCTCAGAAGCAGACTCTGCGATACGCGCTTTCAGACCGAGGGCTTCAGAAATCTCGCAGGTCCCGTAATCAGACTAAAACGTCTTTCTGATGACGAGCTTCTGGCGCTTACCGTAAGAATGACTGCGCTTCACGGGCAGTATTACGGCTGGACTCCGAATATCACTCCGGAAAATCAGCTGACCTTTCTCCGCGCTTCCCTCAGCCGTGCGGGTGCAGACAGCATGATAACGCCCCGTGAGATGCTGAGAGACCTTATGACGCTTCTGAATATTCTCATGCAGAACCCGGATGCGACCTTTGATGACGTCTTCGGCCGGAAAAGCGAGGACGGCGGCTCATCCGACGGTATGTCGGCAGAACCGTCTCCTTCTGCAGACCCTACGACCGAAGGAACAGACGGGGGACCCGGAAAAAAGAGCGGCGCCGCTCCCTTCGATCCTGCGGATATTGATTTCTGACCATCCTCCGGCATCATAGGCGCTTGATTGAGAATAAGCGGACCTGACATTATTTCTTGTAACCTCAGACAAAGAAACGGAATATATTATGTATACCGACGAAGAAATTTTCGAACGCTTTCCTCCGTTTATCAGAGAATATATATACAGGCATTCGTGGGAGTCGTTAAGACCCGTTCAGATATCCGCGGCGCGAAGCATTTTCGGCACCGACAGGAATCTGCTGCTTACATCGGCTACGGCTTCCGGCAAGACCGAGGCTGCACTGTTCCCGATTCTTTCGCTGCTTTGCGAAGAAAGAACATCGGGCATAGGGGTGCTGTATATTGCCCCTCTCAAGAGCCTTATTAACGACCAGTTCGGCAGAATCGGGGAGCTCCTCGATATGACGGGAATAACCGTTACTCACTGGCACGGCGACGTTGCGCAGTCACATAAGAAAAAGCTGCTGTCATCGCCCTCCGGCATTCTTCAGATTACTCCGGAATCGCTGGAATCAATGCTCGTCAACCGTTCGAACGATATTGTAAGACTTTTCGGTGATTTAAAGTTCGTTATCATAGACGAAATACATACGCTTACCGGAAGCGACAGGGGAAATCAGATTATCTGCCAGCTGTGCAGGCTGGGAAGGCTTATAGGACATCATCCGAGAAGAATCGGACTATCGGCTACAGTCGGCAGTCCTGAGCTTGCGGCCGCATGGCTTGAAGCAGGAAGCGGACGCGAGACCGATATTCCGCTGTTGCCGCCGGAAAAACTCAGGTGGAGACTCGGCATGGAGCATTTTTACATTCAGAATGCTTCATTTGACCAGAGGGGAAATGATGCCGGTGCCGCCGACGCCGCAGCCGTTACCGCGACTGCGGAAAAAAATAAAAAATATTCGGCTCTCGATGCGGGCTATGAATACATATACGACTGCGTAAAAAACAAAAAGAGCATAGTGTTTTCAAATTCCCGTGAGGAAACCGAATACATTACCGCAACGCTTCGGCAGATTGCCTCGAAAAGAGGCGATGAGGACATTTTCCTCATTCATCACGGCAATCTTTCGGCATCGATACGGGAGGAGGCCGAAGCTAAGATGAAGGACGACGGCATAAACGCCGTAACCTGCGCCACCGTTACAATGGAGCTCGGCATCGATATAGGCAGACTGGAGAGGGTGCTCCAGAACGGTGCGCCCACAAGCGTCTCGAGCTTTCTTCAGAGACTCGGAAGATCCGGCAGACGCGGTCAGCCTCCGGAAATGATGGAGGTGTTCAGAGAGGAAAATCCGCTGCCCAATACGCCTCTTCCGCAGCTGATTCCGTGGGAGCTTATCAGGGCAATAGCAATAGTTCAGCTATACATAGAGGAGCGCTTTATCGAGCCTCCGCATTCTAAAAAGCTGCCTTACAGTCTTGCCTTTCATCAGACGCTTTCTGTATCCGCTTCGTGCGGGGAGCTGAAGCCCTCGCAGCTTTGCCAGAGAGCGCTGTCGCTGCGCGCGCTGTCA
Source organism: Clostridia bacterium (assembly GCA_024404665.1). Lineage (GTDB taxonomy): Bacteria > Bacillota > Clostridia > Oscillospirales > CAG-272 > CAG-390. Next base: position 4,715 of record JAKSPQ010000112.1, on the reverse strand, counting down.
TCGATACCCAAGGATGAGTACAGAGCGCTGATAACCTCGATGCTTGAGCAGGGCTTCCTCGAAATGACCGAGGAGAAGGGAATCATCGTCGGGCTTGCCGGAGAAAGGCTTCTCTCGAGCTTCAAGTTCTATGCCGTTTTCAAGGACAGCGAGGACTTTACCGTCAGATGCGAATCCGACGAAATCGGCACCATTACAACCCCGCCCCCCGTCGGGGACAGATTCGCTCTTGCGGGTCGTGTGTGGGAGGTTGAAGAACTCGACATTCAGAGAAAGCTGATATACGTCCATAAGGTTGAAGGAAAGATGGAGGTATCGTGGCCCGGGGATTACGGTGAAATTCATACGAGGATTCTCAAGAGAATGAGACGCGTTCTCGAAGAGGACGCGGATTACCCCTATCTCGGTCCCAATGCCAGAGAAAGGCTTGAAACCGCAAGACATCTGGCCAGAAACACCGGAATGCTCTCTAAATCCGTGGTTCATCTCGGAGGGCTGACCTACTGTATGTTCCCATGGCTCGGAACCAGGTCAAGCAGGACACTGAGAAAGTATCTCTCGTCACATTCCGCCGATTACCGTATCAGCGGAATTGAATACGAGGGCTGCTGCTTCATCGTCTTCAAGCTTGAGGGGAACAACGCTGCGGAATTCGTTAACCGCATGGCTGCAGATATCCGCGAAAACGGCATTGACTGTCTCTCGCTTGTTTCGCCGAGCGAGAATCCTGTATTTGAAAAATACGACGGATACATTCCCGCGTCTCTTCTAAGAAAGGCATATGCCGCGGATAAGCTAACTGCCGAAGAGACCGAAGAAAGAATAATTGAAATCGCGGGTGAGTTTGAGCCCGAAGAGAGGCTTTGACATGAATTATATATGTGTTGACTGCGGCTGTACCAATATGCGGGCCCGTCTGTTTTCGGACGACTTGCTTATATGCGAAACCAAAAGAAAGGCAGGAGGAAGAAACACCGCCTTTACGGGAAGCAACGCTTTTCTTAAGCAGGCGCTTAAGGAGGTTCTGGCGGAGACCGTTGCAAAAAGCGGCCTCGGTGAGGGCGATGTTGAACTTGTGATGCTGTCCGGCACGATTACATCGAATGTCGGAGTATATCATGCTCATCACATTGTCGCTCCGTGCGGACCGGCCGAATCGGCAGCCGGGGCAGAATATGTTGTTTTGCCTGAAATATCGCCGATACCGATGCTTTTTATTCCCGGAGTGAAAACCTATCCCTCCGGAAACGAAAAAAGCAGAACCGAATATCTCGACGCATACGATTCCATGAGCGGAGAGGAATGCGAGACTTACGGAATTACGGAGCTGCTCGGGCTGTCCGGTAATTTTACCGTTACGCTTCCTGGCTCGTACAATAAGGCCTTCAGAATTGACGGCAGCGGAAGAATCGCTTCCATGAGCACCGGAATGTGCGGCGAATTCATGACTGCACTATCGGAAAACACTCTTATAGGGCTCACTCTTCCTCACCCCGTAATAAGAAAGCTAATACCGGACAAGCTCATAGAGGGCTTCGATTATGCCGAAGCATACGGAGTATCGACGGCTCTCGCAAAATCGAGAATCGTTGCGGTGAATGCGGGCTACGACATCGATGAAGCAGGCAATTTCTTTGCCGGAGCATCTCTCCGCGACGATATCATGGCTGCGTTCAGAGAGTACGTTCCCGGCAGGAAGCTGGTTGTAGGCGGCAGCAATCCCTTCAGAAGCGCATTTGAGGTGCTTTTAAGGCACGCGGGCGTCGGTGACGGGGATTTAGTCGTTATAACCGATGAAATCAACGAGGCGGCCTCTCCGACGGGGCAGAGAGCCGTATATCGCGAATATCTCCGTCAAAAACAAACAGGCGTATAATAAATAATTGTACTGACGCAGAGGTCAGCATATCCGTATACTTAAATAAAAACAGAAAGATCGGGTGATATCTATAAGTGGACGATACCGGAATAAAAAGAAAAAAAACCGTTAAGAATAAAAAAAAGAAATGGACGAAATTCAGACACAGAGTTGTCAGAAATCTGATATATCCGTTTGTCTGGCTTTATACGAAGCTTGCATACGGAATAACCGTCAGAAGGTTCACAGAACAAAAAAAGACACCTTATTTGATTTTATACAATCATCAGACTTCGTTTGACCAGTTCTTCGTCGGTATGTGCTTTAAAGGTCCGGTTTATTATGTTGCTTCAGAGGATATTTTTTCGAGCAGATTCCTGGCTGCTCTTCTGAGCTTTCTCGTCGCTCCCATCCCTATTAACAAAGCGCAGGCTGATCTGCGCGCGATAATAAACTGCATGAAGGTTGCATCGGAGGGCGGAACCATCGCCATAGCGCCGGAAGGGAACAGAACATACAGCGGAAGGACATGTTATATTAAGCCATCAGTCGCCATGCTCATCCGCAAGCTGAAGCTTCCGCTTGCATTTTTCAGGATTGAGGACGGATACGGCGTTCAGCCGAGATGGAGCAACGTAAACAGAAAGGGCTCCATGGCTGCCGGAGTCTCCAGGGTTGTCGAACCCGAGGAATACGGTAAGCTTTCGGACGATGAGCTCTATAAGCTCATCTGTGATGAGCTCAACGTCGACGAGGCAAAAGTCAGCGGTGAGTTCAGACATAAGAGGAGCGCTGAATACCTCGAGAGACTCATATATGTCTGCCCGTTCTGCGGCCTTTCCGAATTCCGAAGTTCCGGAAAGCATTTTTCCTGTCTGAAATGCGGTCTCGATGCTGAATATCTGCCGACCAAGGAGCTGAAATTCGACAGGGAAGTAAAGGACATAAGGTTTGTGGCCGATTGGTACGGTAAGCAGGAGGCCTATATTAATTCGATTGACACTGATAAGCTGACAAATCCCTTATACAAGGATACGGTCAGACTCTTCGACGTTATTATTGCAAGATACAAAAGAAAAATAACCGATAAGGCCGTTCTGACAATGTATGGCGACCGGATTGAAATTGATGTTCCTGGAGGAGACGGCATGGTGCTTGATTACGGCTCCATAGGCTCCGTCACCGCTCTCGGAAAGAACAAAATGAATATACGTTCAGGCGGAAGAATACTGCAGATCAAGGGATCCGTAAGATTCAATCCCGTAAAATATATGAATATATATTACAGATATCGCAATACACACGAAGGAGATAATAAAACAAATGGCTATCAATTTTTGGGACTCTGAAGCCTGGGGGCTTCTGAATCTTGTGGGAGTGCTTTTATTAAGCCTTCTTTTCGCTAATCTTCTGAAAAAGAATATCGGCTTTCTGAGAAAGTCCCTTATTCCGACTTCGGTTCTCGGCGGCGTGCTTTTACTGATAGTTGCCGTGATTTACGAAAAGGCTGCGGGCGGCGCTTCCTTCTTCGATACGGCTTTCTTCGGCGGGAACGGCTCTGCGAGCCTTGAGGTTCTTACATATCACTGCCTAGCACTGGGCTTCATTGCCGTGACCTTCAAGCCCTCCGAGAGAGCTCTCACGAGAAAGAGAAGCTCCGAGGTATTCAATACCGGCGTTACAGCCGTTGCGGGAAATCTGGTTCAGGGCGTACTCGGGATGGGAATTACTCTCATCGCGGCTCTCATTCTGAAGGATTTCTTTTCTTCGGCGGGCATCCTGCTTCCTTTCGGATACGGTCAGGGAACGGGACAGGCGCTTAACTGGGGCAATACATATGAGACCGACTACGGCTTCGCAGGCGGCAAGACATTCGGTCTTACAATCGCTGCGTTCGGCTTCCTCTCAGCCTCCATCGGCGGAGTTATTCATCTTAATATTTTAAGACACAAAAAGAAAATCACCGTCCCGAACGACGATGAAGATAAAATCCTCCTCTCTGAAGAGGTATCGGCGTCCGATGAGATACCGATGAACGGCTCTATCGATAAGCTGACCGTTCAGCTTGCCTTTGTTTTCGTGGTCTATATAATCTGCGGTGTCGTTATGAAGGTTCTCGGCGGACTTGCCGAGGGACTGAAATCGACAATATACGGCTTCAATTTCCTGTTCGGAGTACTTATCGCCACTCTGTTTAAGGTAATAAACAAATTTCTCAGAAAGAAGAAGATCGTTAAAAAGCAGTATTTCAGCGGTTTTCTTATGGCCAGAATCAGCGGCTTCTTCTTTGATCTTATGATAGTTGCCGGTATTGCCGCAATCAAAATTTCGGCACTTAAGAATTATTGGCCCGTAATTATTATCCTCGGCATAGTAGGTGCGCTGTCCACTTACTATTACGTCAGATTTGTTTGCCGCAAGATGTTCCCCGAATATTCGGAGGAGCAGTTCCTTGTTATGTACGGTATGCTCACGGGTACGGCATCCACAGGAATGATACTTCTCCGTGAAATTGATCCGGAATTTTCGACTCCGGCTGCCGAAAATCTGGTTTATCAGAATCTTCCGGCAATCGTATTCGGTTTCCCGATGATGCTTCTTGCCGGACTCGCTCCGAAGCAGCCCCTGCTTACGTTCTTTATTCTTATAGGTTTCCTTATAGCGATGAATGTGATTCTGTTCATCTCTTACAGGGTTGCCAAGAAGAACGCACTGAAGAGCAGAGAATAAAACAAAGCGGTTGTTAAAGGGCCAATGCCTTTTAACAACCGCTTAATATCATCGGTGGGCCATCAGGGACTTGAACCCCGGACCAACCGGTTATGAGCCGGTAGCTCTGACCAACTGAGCTAATGGC
>JAKSPQ010000111.1 GCA_024404665.1 Clostridia bacterium | reverse complement strand
TTTCCGGACCAGACGTCAACCGCGCCGCCGAGACAGATGACGGCTCCCGCGCCCCTCAGGGCTTCAAGATTCGCGTATGCCCATTTTTCCTGCTTGGGCGAGCCGAGACATACCACGACAAGAGCCGGTCTTGCAGAGGCAATCTGCTCCGGAAGAGACGCGTCGTCGGACTCGGAATAACCGTCGGCGGTTCCGCACACAATGAGCCCCGGATACTTATCCATCAGCCTGACACCGGCCTCCGCGGCCCTTCCGGGGGCTCCGCCGACGATGAAAACCCGCTCTCCGGTTCGGGCAAGAAAACTCAGCGCGGCTTCTCCGACTTCGATTCCCGGGACTCTGCAGGGCAGGGGAGTGCCCTGCCTTTTTGCCGCTCCCACGATGCCGACGCCGTCGGGAAGACAGAGGTCCGCGGCAGCCGCTATCTCCCGGAGGGAGCCGTCCTTAAGAGCATTGCTGAGAATGAGCGGATTCGGCGTTACGACAAAGAAGGGGCGGGGAGGACACGCGGCGCCGATTCTCTTCAGCGCCCCGTCGACTGTTTTTTCAGCCGCGGAGCGGACGGTTTCCGGATCGAAGTCCATTCCGAGAATACTGATTCTGCCGCTCATGTCTTTTCCGCTCCCTCCGTTTCTTTTTTGATATTTTATCATATTTCCGCCGAAATGGCAAGTGCGAAGGCTTTTTTTGCCCAAAAAAACCGGTCTTTTCAAATTGCTTATTGAAAGTTTTTGAAAAATGTGGTATTATATACTAAATATCTATAGTCTTTTATGAGGTGCAATTTGAAAATAAAGGTTTTAGCTAAGCTCACTAGAGGAGCTTCGCTTCCGAAATATGCGACCGACGGTTCCGCCGCGGTCGATCTCAGAGCCGCTCTTGAGGGCGGAAGAATTACAGTCATGCCCGGCGCCAGAGCGATGGTTCCCACGGGACTCGCAATATCTCCCGACACGGGCTGCGGAAACGTCGTTGCCGTAATCGCCGCGAGAAGCGGACTTGCCTGCAGGCACGGAATCTGCCTTGCAAACGGTATAGGAGTAATAGATTCGGATTACAGGGGAGAGATCCTCGTGACCCTTTTCAATTCGTCCGACGTGCCGTTCGAAATCGCCGACGGCGACAGAATCGCACAGATGATGTTCATGCCCGTAATGCAGGCGGAATTCATCGCCGCGGAAACACTTGACGAAACCGAGCGCGGAGCCGGCGGATTCGGCCATACGGGAATCAAATGAGTGCCGTAAAATTAATATTGGCCTCCGGCTCTCCCAGAAGACGCGAGATCCTTTCCGCCGCAGGCGCGGTCTTCGATGTCATTACGTCCGATGCCGACGAAAAGCTGCCGGCCGGAACCAATCCCGCTGACGCCGTTGTGATACTGGCGTCGAGAAAGGCCTCGGCCGTTTATAATTCCCGTCCCGATTTTTCGGGAGAGGACGTATTCGTGCTGGGCTCCGATACGGTTGTGGACATCGACGGACGCATCCTTGGCAAGCCGCGCGACAAAGACGAGGCCCGCTCGATGATATCCGCTATCTCGGGAGGCAGTCACCTGGTCCATACCGGAATCTGCGTTATTCACAACGGGATTTCGTCCGGAATAAGCGAAACCACCAGAGTGAGCGTGGATAGCCTTACTCCGGAGGAAATCGAGGCTTACATAGAGTCCGGAGAGCCATACGACAAAGCCGGAGGATATGCGATTCAGGGGCTTTTCAGCAAGTATATCGCCGGAATCAGGGGCGACTACTACAATGTTATGGGGCTTCCCGTCAGGGCTCTCGAACGGCTCCTTAAAAGCAGCTTCGGGGTTTCCCTGCGTGATTTCACTTAAACATCGGAATACCGACCGCACCTCAAATCTTTAATCGGAACGGATTGTTAAAATGTCCAAACAGCTTGGAGTTGATCTGGGTACATCGAATACCCTGATATATGTAAAAGGCAAGGGAATAGTGCTGAGAGAGCCGTCCGTCGTAGTAACGGACCGCCAGCACAGAAAAGCCCTGGCCGTCGGAGAGGAAGCAAAGAAAATGCTCGGGAAAACACCCGGCACGATAGAAGCGCAGTTCCCTCTGAAGGACGGCGTAATCGCGGATTTCGACGTAACCGCGAGAATGCTCAGCAGCTTCTTTTCCAAAATTCACGCCGGAGGCATTATTTCTCAGCCCTCGGTTCTCATCTGTGTTCCTCAGGGCGTCACCGAGGTCGAAAGGCGCGCCGTCGAGGATGCGACCTACGAGGCCGGAGCCCGAAAGGTTGCGCTGATTCCGGAGCCGGTGGCTGCGGCCATAGGCTCGGGACTGAAGATCGACGGCCCGAGAGGCTCTATGATTGTAAACCTCGGAGGAGGCAGCACGGAGGTTGCCGTGCTCAGCCTTGAGGGGATAGTCGTATCGTCATCGACAAAAATCGCGGGAAATCAGTTCGACGAGGCAATAGTTCAGTATATGAAGGATGAGCACCAGGTGCTCATCGGCAAAGCCACGGCGGAGGCGCTCAAGAAAAACGTCGGATCGGTACATGCTTCGGCCGACATCGGCGAGCTTGAAATCAGAGGCAACGACCTGCGAACGGGACTTGCCGCGGAGCTTTCCGTAACATCCGCAGAGGTCAGACGCGCTGTTGCGGGACCCGTGGGGCAGATAATCGAGGTTATCAGAAGAACCCTTGCAAGCACTCCGCCGGAGCTCTCGGCCGACATACTGAACTACGGTATTATGCTTGCGGGCGGAGGAGCGCTTTTAAGAGGCCTTCCGAAGCTTATCAGCGAACAGACCGGCGTAAGGGTCACCGTAGCCAAGCAGCCCCTGGAAAGCGTCGTAAGAGGCCTCGGCAGGCTTATTGAGGGCGGAACTGATTTCGGATACGAATTCCGCGCGCGATGAAGCCTCCGCGGTTCTTCATTTTCTGTATTTCGGACGGATTTTTATTATGAACGGGTTTAAAAAGTTTTTCACCGGAAGGTTCTTTCTTGTGACCTTTGCGGTGGCGATGCTCGTTTCCATTGTACCATCGGTGCTTTTCGCCATGGGGCAGGGGGATTACGTCAAGGCAACGCTGCAGCTGATAGCATCTCCGTTTCAGTGGTGCTTCACAAAGGTCGGAGAGGGACTCAACGGATACGTTATATATTTCAGGACCGTAAACGAGCTTTACGACGAAAACGCAGCTCTCAAAAAAGAGCTTGACGAAAACCGCGACAAGGTTTACGATGCCGATCTTATAAGAGAAGAAAACGACTTTCTCAGAGAATATCTGGGGCTTAAGGCCGAGCACAGCGACTTTGAATTTCAGGACGCCTCGGTAATCGGACGCGAGTCCACAAACTACCGCACTGTATACACACTGTCGAAGGGAAGTCTTCACGGAGTGGAGAAGAGCATGCCCGTAATAACGGCCGACGGCCTCGTCGGATATGTTACGGAGGTAGGCCCGACATACTGCAGGGCGGTTTCCGTGACGGAGACCGCAACGGCGGTCGGTGCCTATGTGGAGCGCTCCGGCGTCATCGGCGTAGTGGAGGGAACATATTCACTGAGATTTGACGGTCTTTGCAGAATGATTTACATCGATCCGGATTCCGACCTGAGGGTCGGAGACAAGGTCCTGACCTCCGGAATAGGCAGTATCTATCCCAGAGGCCTGAAAATCGGGGAGATAACGGACATAGTCCCCGATGAGAACAACCGTACCCTGACCGCAGTAATCCTCCCGAACGCGGTCTTTGACGGTATATCGAAGGTGATGATAATCACCTCGTACGATTTGTCTTCCGACTGATATGGAATATCAGACTCAGCAGCACGAGCCGCTTTTTTCCAAGAAAACCATCGGAAGAATACTGCTTTTTTCGATTCTGGTTTTTTCAAACGGCGTGATTCAGACTTCCTTTTTTCCGGCTGTCACTCTGTTTCCGGCATCCCCGGACCTATTGCTGTCCGCCGTTCTCGGGCTTGCTCTCTTTGACGGAGAGCGCAGCGGAGCCATTGCCGGTATAGGCGCCGGCATGCTCGCCATTTCCTTGGGCGGCGCCGGAACCGCGTTGCTTCCGGTCTTTTATATGATGACGGGCTATCTTATCGGGATCTTCGCAAGAATCAATTTCAAAAAGAATATCATATCATGGTTTTTGTATGTTATGCTTGCGGCAGCGGCGAGAGGACTTCTCAGCGCCTTTTATACGGTTGCGGCGGAATCCGGCGTCAACATACTTATTACGCTTTCCTCGGTTCTTGTCCCCGAATTCGTAATGACCGTGCTGTTTTCGGTATTCAACTATTTCCTCTCAAGACTCTGCGTGCTTCCTTTCAGGAAAAATTCGGAGCTTGAATAAAAAACAACAGGACACTCATAAATGAACAACGGTATTTTTGAAAACGGCAAAGAAAAAAAGAGCGGAAATCAGAATGCGAAACGCGAATTTTCAATAATCGGCTTTGCATGCGCCATTCTTCTGATAATCAATTACGGGGGAACAGCCGGAATTCTGTTTCTGTACAGAAGGCTCGCAGAAAGCGGAGCGCTCCCTTCGGGACTGTTTGCGCCGGGAAGCGCATCTCTCCTCATACTTGAAGCGGTTCTGGGGTATCTTATAGCCCTTCCGGCGGCCTCGCTGCTCGTCAGAAAGACAATAAGCGGAACGGTTCCGGCCGGTAATGCGGCAGGCCCCCTGACGGCGTCCGGCTTCGAATTGTTCTGCATAGCATTTTTCCTTGCATTTGCCGGCTCCGCATTCGGAGACCTGATTGAAGGCTGGTTTGCAAAAACAGAGGGGATTTCACCGTCACCGGTTCCGGACGGAGCGGCAGGCGCTGTCCTGTATTTTGTAATTCTGTGCATACTGATTCCGGTTTCCGAGGAGCTTTTCTTCAGATCCGTGCTTGGGGAGGCGCTCATTGCATACGGAGACGTTCCGGCAATTCTCATCCCCGCGCTGCTCAGCGCATTTTATCACGGGAATCTTACGAGCTTCTTCGTGGCCTTCCTTGAGGGAATGGCTCTCGGCTATGTCTATGTCAGAACAAGACGTCTGATTTATCCCGTGCTTCTGAGATTTGCGCTGAATCTGATTGCCGGCTTTATTCCGGCCGTCGTTGTCAGGTGGATAGGAGATATCGACGCGCTGAATGAGCTTATGGGGAAGTTTGCCGAGGCATTTCAGAGTCTTTCGGCATCGACAGAGCCCTTCAACGCCCTTCTTCCGGAGCTTGAAAGCTCTCTTTCGCGCATCATAGTCACAGAGCTGTTAAACGGTCTTCTGGCAGGAATTGCTTTTGCGGGCTTTATTCTGTTCATGTCGTATTTCGGGAAGCTCAGGCTTTCACGCGGTACAAGACGGCTTGAGGGAAAGGAAATCGGCGACACCGTTTTCCTGGCGCCTGGAATTATGCTTTTCCTGGTTCTCTCAATAACCGTCATCGCGCTTTCATACAGCTCCTTTTCAGCAGACTGGTTCATTTGATTTTCGGATATGAGTAAAAAAAGATTGGGCTTCTTCGGCTCCGTCGGTTCCCGTAAAACACATGACGGTATTTCTGAGGATCAGGAAAAGACGGTGAGCATTTCGGGCTCGTACAGACTGCTGGTTCCGGGAATTCTTTTCGCTGTAATTTGTCTTCTTTATACCGTGACGCTTGTACGCACTGTTGCGGAGAAAAAGGATGTGCCCGGGCAGAGCGAGAGCGACGGCTATACGACAAGAACGGTCTCGGTTCAGGCAGTAAGAGGCGAGATATACGACCGAAACGGCGTAAAGCTTGTGGCAAACGTTTATAATGATTATCTCTATTTCGATTACAGCCTCATGCCCTACGGAAATGCCGAAAAAAACAAATGCATAGCCGGGGTTATGGACATAGTGGACAGGCTGGGCATCAGGGATATGCTCTGCGACAGCGCCTGCCCGCTGCAGGGAACTTTTCCGTATTACAACTATGATCTTGAAATGCTCAGCGGAACCATTGCATCCGGACGCTTTAAGAGAATCAGAGAATATCTGGGGCTCGATGAAAACGTGGGCGCAGCGGAATACGCAATGGCTCTGGCAAAAAAAACAGGCATGCTGGATAAGGAGGGTAAGCCCCTTTATTCGGACGAGAGAATGACCGACCTCATAAGAATAAGGTATGAGATGGAGGCCATAAGATTTGCTCCCGGAGAGCCGCTGAAGCTGCTTGAGGGACTCACGGTAAGAGAAAAGACCGCTTTCCTTGAAAGCGGAATTTCCGGCATCAGAATCGGCGTATCATACTCAAGAGAATATCTCTATCCGGGATATGCCTCGCACATACTCGGAAGAGTCGGTAAAATTCAGGCCGCAAACGCCGAGTACTATACGTCGCTCGGATATCCCGTGACCGCGACTGTGGGCCTTGACGGGTGCGAAAAGGCCTTTGAGGAATACCTCAGGGGAATGGACGGCACGATGGTCATTACCGAGGACAAAAACGGCAGCATCGTCTCTTCAAAGATGCTGAAGGAAACGGCGCCAGGCCTTGACGTTTATCTTACGATAGATATTGAACTGCAGATCAGGGCAGAGGATGCTCTTGCCGAAAATGTCGCATGGGTCGTGGCCGAAGCGGCAAAAAGCGGCAAAAAGTTCGAAGGCGAGGACTGCGACGCCGCCGCAATGGTCGTCGAAAAGGTCGGAACCGGCGAACTGCTTGCGGTAGCCTCCTATCCTTCGTTCAATCTCGCGACCTTCGGCAAGGACTACAACGATCTCCTTGAGGATTCCCGCACCCCGCTGTTCAACAGGGCGCTCAACGGAACATATGCTCCCGGCTCGACCTTTAAGGTGGGCGTGGCGGTAGGCGCTCTGACAGACGGAACAAAAATGCCGGACGGCAAGACATTCACCGCTTCCACGCTTATCCGGGATGAGGGTAAATACAGGTACTACGATGACTACCAGCCCGAATGCTGGGTTTATGCTTACGGACATGCCAATCACGGCTCCATCAATGTCACAAAGGCGATACAGGTTTCCTGCAACTGCTTCTTCTACGAGCTCGGAAGACTCATGGAAATCGATAATATCAACAAGTATTGCAGGCTGTACGGACTCGGACAAAGCACCGGAATCGAGCTCCCGGAATCCGTGGGAGTTCTTGCCGACAGTATTTACACGTCAAAGCTCGGAGTCGCCTGGACCGGCGGTCTCACCATTCAGACGGCCATAGGACAGGGCTATAACAGATTTACTCCTCTTCAGCTTGCAAATTATACGTCCATGATAGTGGACGGCGGAAAAAGATATTCGCTTCACCTTCTGAACGAGGTGAAGGACTTCGGAGGGAAAACCGTATACAGCGCCTCTCCGGAGCTTGCCGCATCGTTTGAGATAGGCAGGCAGACAACGGATACAATCAAAGACGCCATGAGCAAGGTCGTTGAGGAAAACTCAACGGTTACTGCCTTTGACGGATTTGCCGTGAGAGTCGGAGGAAAGACCGGTACCGCACAGGTTACGGGGCAGAGCTCAAATGCGGTGTTCATTGCGTTCGCACCGCTTGAGAAGCCGGAGATCACGGTGTCCTGCGTTCTTGAAAGAGGAGCCCACGGAACCAATGCGGCACGTTCGATCAGAAGCGTTATGGAGAAGTATTTCGGATATAACTGAATAATAATACCGGGATGTGTGAAGGCCTTGGGCTTTCGCACATCCCGGTTGGTTTGTGTGCTCGGCATGAGCGAATCACTTGGCGGTGAAAGAACCGCTACAGACTTGGCAGTAGGAACTGTTAGCCGAAGACAAGGGTGTCCGTCGTG
>JAKSPQ010000110.1 GCA_024404665.1 Clostridia bacterium | reverse complement strand
GTTTGAGGGGCGTGTGTCTTACGACATACGGGTTCAAGTCCCGTTTCTCGCACCAAATGAAGGCAAAGCGGCTATGGTCGCTTTGCCTTTATTCAAGTAAACGGTTTTTAATACGCGGGTATGAGCGGAAACATTCCGCCATGCCTACATTACAACTTAATATGCGGGTATGAGCGGAAACATTCCGCCATGCCTACATTACAACTTAATATGCGGGTATGGCGGAATTGGCAGACGCGCTAGATTCAGGTTCTAGTGAGGGCAACTTCATGAAGGTTCAAGTCCTTTTACCCGCACCAAACAGAAGAAATCCGAATCTTTTACCAATCGGTAAATGGTTCGGATTTCTTTTTTGCTTTCTGAAAAGAGCAATGCTTATGCTGCTTCTATACATAAGTTCTTTCCGAATAATCTTCGGATAAACATCTGCCGGCCATGCAGCAAGCGCATCGATTGAATGCTCCCCCGGGAACAGACATATCGGAAAGAGGCGAAACCGAGATTAAATGCTACAGAAAGTTTAACCTGCACCTGAAGGAGATTTCAGGTGTGGTTTTGGGTTAATTCTTATTAACCGTTTTTCGTTCTTTAGGTACAAATTTGCTATACAACACGATCCGATATTTTGCTTGAAGCCGTTGGCTTTTTTCGAAAACTCTCAAAAAGTGGTAAAATAAGTCCTGAATATGGGTGTGAAATTGGCACAATTTTTCTGTGTCCCGTCAAAATGCACAAAAACAATAAATGAGTTATAAAAAGTGTTGACAAAGTCACAATTCGTAGTATAATTATCTTATACTATAATATGATGCCATTGTTATCTTTATTTACCAATTTGACTTAAGGAGCCCTCTGTATGAAACAAGGAAGAGTTTTCGATTGGATGAACGCTGCCTCAGACGATGTGTTTTTTGATATGCCCATGAATCATTCTCTTATGAAGCAGCATTTCCTGAATCCGATTATGGCAGGCATAACAAAACCGAATCCCGATTATTCGGTTGACAGAAGAAGGGGAGGCCTTGCCGGCTTATATAAAAACCTTTACGTAATCGAATATGTTACAAAAGGCGCAGGATATATCGAATACCGTGACATAAAAAAACGGGTTAAAAAGGGTGACTTATATATTCTCAACAGGGGTATCAGCGCATATTACTATTCTGATAAGGATGACCCTTACGAGAAAAAGTGGCTGAATGTTCTTGGGAATTTCTTCGGAGAACTATTGGCGGCAGTGAATATCACTGATCCGGTTTTCGTTATTTCCATGAATGCCGAGCCTTATATGGACGAGCTTCTGGATGTTCTTAAAAAGGCAGACGATCATCCTACGGATGACGATGTCAAAAAGGTTGCTCATGTGCTTTCCGATTTATTCTACGAGATAAACAAACAGAAGACAGATGTTCAGAAGAGAAGTCATCAGGTTTCTGCAGAACAGATAGGAAATTACATTACGGGTCATATTACCACGGCTCCGTTAATTGTTTCCGATATTGCCGACAGGTTCGGTATCAGTGAGAGACATCTGAACAGACTGTTCAAGCAAAGATATGACTGTTCTCCTGTCGTTTTTATCACAAAAAGAAAAATCGAGTATGCGGAGCAGCTTCTGATTGAGGGAAGGTATTCCGTTGAAGAAATAGCCGCAATCCTTCATTATACCGGAGTCGATTACTTCCGCAAGGTATTCGTTGCGGAACGGGGCATGTCGCCGATGAAGTGGAAGGCAGCCTTTAAAACAGGCAACATTACAAGATAAAATATGTTAAATTAGTATGTGACTTTTTTAGCCCATGGAGATGTTAAAGCGGCATTGCGCTCTAACATCTCCGTTATTTTAGTTGGATTTAAACACAGCCTTCAGCTGAGTGAAAGCGCTGAGCTTTTGATTAAGATCAAAGGGGGTACCGTCCTGGATTATTTGAAAGCCTTCAAATTCGTATCCCGAATCAGCGATTAATGAGACCGTGAGGTTTCCGCGGGAGTCTGTTGTAAGCTCGACTCTTCCGCCCTCTGTGGGCTCTATCGTGAAGCTGCATGCTACCGCTGGATTCGGCATAACAAATGAGCTCTTTCCGTCTGTGACAGTTACCGTGCAGGGCGCATGCGGATCAAGTCCGACTTTTCTTGTAAGCATTGCGGTTTTGTCGGAAAGAACGGTTCTTGTCGTTACTGAAATACCGCTGCCGAAATCGGATGACGAACTGAACTTTATTCCGTCCGCAATATTAACGTTATTATCAGACCAGAAAAAACCGTTTATATTCTTTAAAACAATATACTGAGCGGTCTGGCTGAGCTTTGATGAAATATCAATGTTATTGTTTTTTACATTGATGTTGTAAGCGGTATTGGTTCTTACCGTAAATACTTTGCAGGGGAAGGGCTCACCGCCGAATTCCCCGACTCTGTAAAAGCCGGTATTCGATGTGTACACCGCATTAAGCTTATTGTCAACCGAGTTGCCGAGAACAGACATTGCGAGAAGGTAGGTTCCGCCTCCGAGGCGGAAAATGTTGTTTTCTATGTAAATATTGCGTATTCCGTTCTGCTCATAAGAGAAGGCGTACATGATTTTTTTGCCGTTGCTGTCTGTGTAGCTGGAGTCTCCGCCGAAGCCGTAAAGCGAAATCAGAGCGGAATCGTCTCCGAGCTTTCCGCCGGCGTATTTTTTCTCCGAGATAAAGGTGTTCCCCGTAATAACCGCATCGGATACGTTCGGAAGGTGTATTCCGCAGTACAGAGGATTATCGATTACGTTGCCATTGAAAAGCAGGCCCTCCGTCGACACTGCTCCCTGAGAGGAATGGTGTCCGACAGCCACGAGGTGAGGGCCGTAGTTATCGCTCTTGCCGAAGTAACAGCCGCTAATGGTTATATTTTTGTTAGTGTGATAATCGCCGCTCGCACACTGAATCGGGCTTGTTTCGGTATTGCTTGTAATGGCACCGGGAGTTGTAGCCTCAAGCTGAATGGTTTCTCTCGTCAGAACCGGGTTGGAGGCGGGATAATCATAGCCCGCAAACATAATGTTTCTTATCGTAAGATTTTCACAGCCGTCAATCTGGAATGAATGGTTGTTGGGCGTATCTTTGATGATAATGTTTTCGAATATTATGTTGCTTCCGCATGCAATCGCGGCAAATTTCATTTTTGCCTGACAGAGAATTACTCCTCCGGAGAAGGAGAAATCCGACTCGCCCGTTGTGCAGTAGGATTTCGGAAGCACCGTATTATATACGAATATATTGTTTGTCGATGAGCCGCTGGTTGAGAATACAGCGGCCTTACCGCCGGTAACATATTTGGCTATTTCCGGGGTATATCCTACCGTAGCGTCGGGAAGGTATCCCTCGAGCATCAGACGGACACCCCCACGCATCCTGATGGAATTGATTTTATAGCTGCCCTTAGGAACGTAAACAGTTCCCCCTCCGGCCTCAGAGGCCGCTGCGATGGCGTCGTTTATAGATGATGTTGAATCGCGGTTTACATTCGGAACGGCGCCGAAATCGACGACGTTGAAGGTCCTCTCCGGAGCCATATATTTTACGAACTCGGCGGAGACTCCGTTATCGGCAGCGACGGTGACGGCAGCGCTCGCGGTTTCTCCGTATGAATTGTAAAATGTGATGAGCGATGTTCCCGGTTTGATCGGAGAAACAAGAGTTTCTTCTTTTTCCGTCATAACCCAGACGGACTCGCCATCCGTAACCTTTGCGTAAACCGGAGCAAAGCCGAGCTCACCTGCGCCGTACTTTACGGCCTTTTCGGATATTACGGTTTCCGGAACCGTGGGAGCGGTAGTTACGGGGGACGGAACAGTGGTTATGGGGGCCGTATTTACTGAGCTTTCAGGTGGCGAAGCGGTATCGGCGTTACCCGATTCAGGAGAAACAGTGCCGGAATCCGAACCCGAAGTAATGTCGGGCCCATTTCCGGTGCAGGAGACAAGGGTTGATAAGATAAGAACAGCCGATATGATAATCAGCAATAATTTATTCTTTTTCATGATTAAGCTCCGGATAATAATACTGTCTGACTTAATATCGAATCAGTTTCCTATGTTGGTAATAACGGTGCCGTCGCTCATAACCTCCGGAAGCTTTCCGTCCCAGGCTTCGTAGAACTGAGATTTAAGGACTGAATCCGTGAGAGATTCGGCAAGCTTCTTGTTTGCGTCTGCCTGAGCTTCAGCCCTTGTTGAGATTACGTCAGCCTCGGCTGTGGCGGCTATTCTGGCCACATCGGCATCTGCTTCGGCCTGAATCTTCGCTACTGCCGCATCGGCCTCAGCCTTGATTTTAGCGGCCTCTGCGGCGGCTTCGGCATTCGCAAGGGAAACCTTCTTGTCTGACTCTGCCTTTGCAACTGCCGTAGCATTCTCGATGCTCTGCTGCTCCTGCTGCTGGCGAGCTATGGATTTCTTGGCGATAGCCTCATTATATGAAGGCTCGAAGTCCATCTGATCGACAACAACCTTGACAATTTCAATTACATCCTCGCCGTATTTCTCGATGACGGCCTTGCGTAGCTCTTCCAGAACCAGCGGTTCAATCTGAGATCTGACTGTGACATTGTCTGCGGTGAGCTTTACCATAGACGATTTGATCGAAGAAGCCACAAGCGAGGCTGTCAGAAGGTTTTCGGTGTTTTCTGAGACATTGGAGCAGATCCATGCTGCCTTGTCGCCGTTAACCTTGTATGTGATGATTACATCCTGTGCAAAAACGGGGGTCTTTTCCGATGATTCACCCCAGACCTGGGATGAAATCGTAACGTCGGTCTGTCTCGTATCGATGAGAGACACGGTCTCTACAAAAGGAATTTTGAAGTAGAAGCCCGGAAGAATGATTTTGTCCGATATCTGGCCGAAGGTAGCTTTGACACCAACGTAACCCGTAGGTACGATTTTGAAGCTGCCGAGAATGATTATTGCAATCACTGCCGCTATGACAAGCACGGGCATGATTTTCTTTAGGTTCTTTTTACTTTCCATGTTTTTGCCTTTCTTGTTTTTGCTGTTATTGTTTCCGTTTTCGTTATTGTCATTTTTTCCGTAATAGTAATGATATTCGGAATTCTCCGAAATGTTTTTATCGTCCATTTCTTATTTCCTTTCTCCTTCCTTTGCCCGCTGGATTCTGAATTCAACGGAGCGTCTCAGGTATTCGAGGTAGCTTTCGTCCGGGCACATCTCTTTGCCGACGGAGTCCGATAGCTTAGCCACGGGGCGTCCTCCGACATACTGAAGCTTTATTACGATGTTGAGAGGTTCGACATCGGTGTCGTTTGAGCAGAAGGTTCCTATTCCGAAGGATACTCCCGCTCGGTCCCTGAAATATTCATAAAGTGTCTGCGCCTTATCGAAATTCAGACTGTCAGAGAAGAGAAGCAGTTTGGTCTTCGGATCCACACCGTATTTTTTGTAATGTGCTATCATTTTCTCACCCCAGATAAAGGGGTCGCCGCTGTCATGTCTTACACCCGTGTAGTTGTTGACCATAGAGCGGTTAAAATCGAGAAGAAACAGATCGGTTGTAACGGTATCCGTGAGGGCGGTTCCGTTGTCTCCCTCATATTCGTTGTACCAGTCCTTCATGGCATAGTGGTTCGTATACGCAAGAGGAATTGAATCGATGCCCTGGTACATCTGTACGAACTCGTGCGCATATGTTCCTATAGGAGTAAGTCCGAGCTTCTTTGCAAAATACACGTTCGACGTGCCCACGCAATTCTTCGTTTCCTCCGCAAATCTTCTGATTACGGTTTCTTCCCATTCGCGTGAGAGACGCCTGCGGCAGCCAAACTCGGCAAATCTGAATGTATATTTACCGCTCTTAAAATCATTTATTTTTTGTTCAAGCCTGATTTCTGCGGATTTGACAAGCTCCAGATAATCGTATTTCATTCTGAAATATACTTCGTTTACAATTTCAAGAAGGTATATTTCAAACTGCATTGCGGAAAAAAGCGGTCCGTTTATAGTAATATTCAGGTTTCCGTCGCTGAGGGTTGCGGTAACGTAATCGCGGATAGGATGCCAGAGTCTTAAGAATTCTATATAATCGTTTTTGAGAAATCTAATCGACCGCAGATAATCGAGCTCTTCCTTTGTAAATGTAAGCGAACATAGATAATCTATCTGAGCATTGATTTCATTCAGCATTTCCTCAGAGAAAACAATGTTTTCGTTTCTGCATTTGAAGAAATACTCTCCGCACAGGTCCGTATGCTTATGGAAGATTACCTGGTTCATATTGAATTTGTAGAGATCCGTGTCGAGAAGAGAGCATATTATGGGTTCAAGTTTCATTTTTGGCTTATCCTTTCGTCATAGACTTTGAGTTCCGGAATTGCCGGCTACGCTTTCTATCCGTTTTTTCTGAACTTCATAGCTTCCGTGAAGTTCGGGCGGCGTCACTCTTTTCCATTTCTCAAAGCTGCCTTCAGACAGCATTTTTCTGACCGATGAAGCCGAAACGGGAAGCGCCTTGGGGACGCAGAGCTCGTATATACCGAGTGACGGAATAAACCATGAGGACCTTCGTTCTTCAGTGCCCGTAACGAATATTTCAGGTGCTTCTCCGAATGTTTTAATGCATGTATCGATAACGTAGCTCCCCCATGCAAAGGTGTTGCCTACGCCTATGTCCGGAATCGGTGCAACCGTAATTCTGTCACCGTATACCGCTTTGAGCATGTCTCTGCGTTCTTCATATGTAAACGGATTCTTTTCGGTCATTGATTCCTCTGAAGAACCGATAAGAACGCCGACCCTGGCGCAGACTCTCAGACCGACATCAATCATTGCGCAGTGGCCGAGATGCACGGGCTGGAAGCGGCCCAGAAGAATGCCGAGACCGAACGGCTGTCTTGCGGGGACGCCATCTCTGATATTATCCGAAGTCATTTTACCGCGATTCCGATTCCGGGGTCGAATGAGGGCATTAAAGAGAGCTTAAAAAGGTTGATTTTATGGAGTCTGTCTATTTTTTCCTTTGATGCCTGATTTTCGATGACGCCCTCGCGTATGTATCTGTCGAGCTCCGCATAGGTAAAGCCCAGATTGTCTTCATCGGTTTTGCCGCAGAGACCGTCAGACGGCGCCTTGTAAACGAGCTCGTCGGGAAGGCCCAGAACCTTGCCGATCTGCCGCATTTCCGTTACGGTATATCCGGAGCAGGGCGAAAAATCACCTACCGAGTCGCCGTATCTTGTGGAATAGCCGACATAATCCTCGGAGAGATTGCAGGTGTTTGCAACTCTTCCGTTATGCGATTGTGACACCGCATAAAGAGTGGACATTCTTATTCTCGGAGGAAGATTCGCGCGGCTCTGGTCCGATAACTCAAACGGAAGAGCGGCCTTCAGTCCGTCAACGGCGTCCTTGATATTGACGATATAATGCTTTATTTCAAGGTGAGAAACAAGGAGCTTCGCAGCGTCTATATCGCTCTGAACTCCGTTGGGCATCAGAACTCCAATAACCCGGTCCTTCCCAAGAGCTTCAACACACAGAGCGGCAACGATTGAGGAATCCTTTCCTCCGGAAATCCCCACTACGGCATTGCAGCCTTTTCCGTTTTTCTCAAAGAAATCCCTTATCCAGCCGACTGTTCTGTTTTTTTCTTTTAAAGCGTCAAACATTTGCTTTTCCTTTCCGCCGGCACGGGGGATTTAACCCGGGTTCCGACGTGTTTAAACAGTTAATCAATATAATATAATACCATAATACGAGAAAAAAAGCAATAAAAATATCATTCCCCTTGACATAAAACACCCCGGTATTGTATAATAATAAAAGTAAAAAACAAGTATAAGGAGTTTTTTCGATGAAAAAAACCTTTTTGTCGTGCGCTGTTATTATGCTTGCGCTCTTAATAACCGGCTGCAGCATCAATATTCAGATAAAGCA
>JAKSPQ010000011.1 GCA_024404665.1 Clostridia bacterium | reverse complement strand
CGCGAGGACGCTGTTCTCGAAGAACTCGTAGAATTCAAGGTAGCCTGCAAGCTGGCCCGTGAGGCCGTTCATCATGAGCTGAGTTACGGAGCCCAGAGAATCGTTTTCGGGAACGGTGGTGTAGCCGTCCTCGGAGAGAAGCATGAAAATGGGAGCGGGAGGGAAGCCTGCGAGCTTCTTCATGCCGTCTACGTCCTTAATGGATACGGCCTTGCAGTGGCGCTCGTCGAGAATCTGCTTTACGGCGAGATAATAACCGGCAGCCATCTGCATGGATTCCTGCTTTGCGGGCTTTATGAAGTGCCATTTCGACATTCTCTCGTCGATGACCTTCTGAACACATGCGGGATCGAGTCTGTCGTATCTCTGCTGAACCTCGAGCAGCTCAAAGGTTTCGATTTCCACGCCGGTCGTGCGCTTGAGGGAGACACCGTCGTAAAGGGTTCCGTAGAGCTGCATGTCGCGGTAGCCGGCCATTCCGACCTTTTCGCTTCTGAGATCGGCGGCAACGCAGGCGGCCTTGCAGAAGGAGGCGACGACGTCGCTCTTGGTCTTTTTGCCCATTACGTCGTATACGTATCTGAAGTTGTAGCCGAGACCTTCAAAGGTTGCTCTGAGTCCGGAGGTTCCGGCCTGGTCGGCGGTAGTTACGATTCTGTCGCCCTCGTACCAGCCGCAGAGCCCCCAGAGAACCATGGGAAGATGACGGTAGTGCTCCGTGATCTTTACTACGGCATGAGTGGGAATCCAGCCTGCTACGCAGAGCACCATGGCATCGAAGTCCTTTTTGCCGAGCTTTTCAAGCGCGGAGCCTATCTGTGTTTCCTCGTAATCGTCGGCGATGGGGTAAACCTCGAAAAGATCGAGACCCTCGCCCTTCAGCGCCTTTGCGGCGGCCTTGCATTTTCTGATAACGGCATCGACGGGAGTATTGATCTCACCGAAGCCGACAAAAGCTATTTTTGACATTATATCAACCTCTTTTTAATAATATTACTTGGATTTAAGACTGTCTATGTAAGCAGCGTTAAGTCTGAGATAACGCTCATACGCTTCGGAATAATCTGTTCCGGAAGGAGAAAAGTGCTTCTTAATGCCGACAAAGCGCGATGCGGCATCGGCAACGGAGGAGAAGAAGCCGGTTCCGGCGGCAGCCAGAATCGCGCAGCCGAGGCATGCGGTTTCGCTTTCGAGTACGGTGGAGAGAACTCTTCCGGTTACGTCGGCCTTTATCTGAGGCCAGAGAGAACCCGATGCGCCGCCGCCCGTTATGCGGATTTCGGCATTTTCGGGAACGTCTATGTATTCAAGGTCCTGTCTGAGATTGTATGCCACGGATTCCATTATCGCTCTCGCAAAGTGGCCTCTTGTGTGAGCCAGGGTGACTCCGTTGAAGGATGCTCTGGCCTCGGGAGCGTAATCCGGCATCATCGAGCCGCAGAAATGGGGAAGCACCGTCATACCGTCGCTTCCGGGAGCCACGGCCGCGGCTTCCTCGTCGAGCTCTCTGAAGCTCTGTCCCGACGCAAGATTGTTTTTGAACCACTTGAGGCACATGCCGGCCGTGGAGGACCAGAGAAGGCGGCAGTATTTGCCGTCGATGGCATGTATGTGGCAGGGAATGACGCTTCCGGGTTCATAAGGAGGAATGCTGTCAGTTACGGCGACGATGACGAGAGCCGTGCCCGTCATTTCGCTCAGCACGGAGGAATCCGTTACTCCTACGCCGAGGGAGCCCGCAATCTGATCGAGGGCGCCCGTTACGACGGTCATTCCGTCGTATTCCCCGCAGGGAGTTCCCGAGGGAAGAATCTTCGGGAGCATTCCGGGCGTCACTCCGATGATGTCGAGCATTTCGGGCCACCACTCGCGGGAAGTGATGTCGAAATAAATCGTGGACGACTGAATCGTCGGCTCGGTTACGAAATTGCCCGTGAGTTTATATAGAATCCAGTCCTCGAGCAGGAAAACCTTCCTGATTTTCGAAAAAATTTCGGGACGGTTGTTTGCAAACCATAATAACTTGGAGGCCGGCCATCCGGGGGATATTTCCGCCTGTCCCGTTACCTCGTAAACTCGTTTGTTGCCGAGCTTTTCGCGGATATAGTCCGCCTCGGCCGTTGCTCTGTTGTCCAGCCATACCACGGCGGGGCAGAGCGGCTTACCGTCTTCATCGGTGAGAATCATCGTTTCTCCCTGGGTATCCACGGATATCGCGCTGATCTCTCCGCACTCGGACTTAAGCTCCCTTATCACTTCAAAGCAGATGTCCGCATAGTTTTCGGCGTCGAATTCAATGCAGCCTGTTGCGGAATCGCTGTCGAGCGTATAATCCACGTTTCTGAGGGCGATTCTTTTGCCTTCTCCGTCAAAAACGGCGGCCTTGAGTGACGTGGTGCCGATATCGATTCCGAGAAAATTCTTATTATTCATTTTGCCATCCGGTTTTTATGTCTGAAATTGCTTTGCGAAGCTCGGTTCGCGCGTCATAAAGCGACCCGGCGACCGTTTTGAGTCAAAACGGCCGCCTTCAGGTCGGTTATGGCGATATTTTCCGCATCAGCGGCAAATTTTGATTTTATTTGGGGAGAAGAGCGGAGATAACCTTCTTCAGATTGATGTTCGCGGCCTTGGAAAGGGCGGAATAAGAGGAAGAAACGGTATTGTTCTGAGAGGTTACGATGTTCTGGATGCCGTTCCAGTAGTTGATGGAGGTTCTGAAGATGTAGGCAAAGTCAAAGTCGACGGTATCGTACATGATGTCGAGCATCTGGGAGGTCTCGGCATCCTTTGCGTACTTGGTCTTGAGAACAACCTCAAAGTACTTGGGCATGAGGGATCTGTAGGATTCGGCGGCAAAGGCCTCGGTGATGACGGCGTTCTGCTCGGAGCTGATTACGTCGAAGGGAATGCAGTACATATGCATACCGGCCTGAACGGGAGTTACGTAGTTCTCCTGATCCTTGTCCTGGAGAGGCATGGGAACGATGCCGTAGTGGTCCATGTTGGGGGCGTATTTGGTCTGACCCCAGTAGAGCCATCTCATAAAGAAGAGGGTGTCGCCGTCTTCAAAGTTGACTACGGTCTTGTTGGCGGGATAGATACCGTCGGACTTGTAGAGAAGGTCGATAAGGTTGTCTATGGTATTGCTGACCCTTTCGATGTTGAGTCCTTCAAAGGAGGGGTCTTCCTCGATTCTTGAGGTGAGCTTGTTTCCGGTGCAGTAGAAGAAGCCGATAACGGAGTTGGAGTTGTCCGGGAAGGCGGCGCCGATGGTATCTCCGGCGTTAACGGTGAGGTCGCCGTTCTTGTCAACCCAGGCCTCGGCAGCTCTGACCTTCATCTCCTCAAAGGTCCATTCTCTGTCGTTGACCTTCTTGTAGATGTTGTAGCTCTGACCGGCGGATTCGTGGAGAATGTCGGTGTTTACGAAGATGCAGTCCATGGAATAGAGCATCGATGTGGAAAGAGATCCGACGGCAAAGTAGTTTGCTCCGCGGATGTTCATTTCCTCGTTGAAGCTTGCGGACCACCAGGGCTTGTCGAAGTTAATGGCGTCGAGAGTGCTGAGGTCGAGCAGATAACCGTCCGTAGCGAGAGAGGTTACGGATTCGTAACCGGCAAGAAGGTCGTAGGTTCCGTTTCCGGCCTTGATGGAGGCGCGGATCTTGGGAAGGGAAACGCTTGCGTAATCGGACCAGCTGCCTTCGGCAATGACAACGAGATTGATGCCGAGACGTTCTTCGACTCTCGAGTTGCGGGCAAAGATCGCATCGTTGAGAAGGTCGCCGTTTTCAGACTCGGCGTTCCATTCGTACTTGTCGACGTTTCCGCGGGAATGAACGGTGAAATCGCGGTTGTAATTGACTTTTTCGGGAAGATCGTCTTCGACCCACGGACGGCCGAAATCGTCAAAGCGCTCGGTTTCCGCCGATGCGGTTGTGTTGTCGGCGGGAACTCCTGCCTCCGTCGTTCCGTCGGGAGCGGAATCGGGAGTGTTTGAGCAGGATGTGATCAGTGTCGCGAGCGTGAGCATCGCGAGCATAAGGGCCAGAGCCCTTGACATCTTTTTCTTCATTTTTTTCTCCTGTTTTTCGGGTGACACCGGTATTCCGGAACGCATCAAAAAATAAAATTTTTTCGAAAAAATATTGATTTCGGAATCGGCGTCCGCCCTTAGAGTAATCAAAAGCATTATATCAAACTCTTGGTTTTTTGTCAAGAAAAAACATCCTGTTTACGGCAAAAAAAAATGATTTGATGATTATAGAAGGACCTTTTGCGGAGGAGCACGAAGCAGGAGCCGACCCGGGAAGGCTTTGGCGGCAAAAACAGGAAAAGCTTTCAGAACGGTTCCCGGGGACTGTCAGCGGCGGAAAAACATATGAAAAAACAAATTGGGTGCAAAACATCTTCGGCGTATGGAGCCCCGTACGTAGGCACTGAGGCAATTTTTCTATTGCATTTATAATAAAAAAATAGTATAATATCTATAAAGCAATTAAAGCGAGATCGAACTCTCTTTCCGGTTTTGAGGAAAAAAGAGCGCATCGCCTCTATTAATCATTTTTTTCCATATGAATTCAGTCAGGAGATTATGTCATGCCGCTTTTTGAAGTTACCGAATACGACAGGCGGGTTTACAATGAAGAGCTGAAGGATTTTCTTCCCTCGCATATTTTCGACCTGCATACTCACGTATATCTTAAGGAGCATCTGGAAAAGCCCGCTCCCGGAGAGGTTCGCCGCACCGTAACCTGGCCGGATCTTGTGGCCGAGGACGATTCCGTCGAGGATCTTATCGAAACTTACAGGCTCATGTTCCCGGACAAGAAAGTGGATGCCCTTATGTTTTCAACTACAAAGGCCATAGAAAAGGGCAACGCTTACATCGTTGACTGTATGAAAAAGACCGGCTGGCCGGGCCTGTATTTCTCCCATCCCCTGCAGAGCGGAGACGAGATAGAGCGCGAAATCATGAAGGGCGGCTTCATCGGCCTCAAATCGTATCTCAGCCTCTCGCCGAAATATCTGCCCGAGAAGGAAATCAGAATATTCGATTTCTTTCCGCATGCTCAGCTCGCGGCGCTGAACCGCATGGGTGCGATACTCATGCTCCACATTCCGCGTGACGGAAGACTGAAGGATCCCGTAAACCTTGCGCAGATTATTGAAATCAGGGAAAAATACCCGGACATCAGGCTGGTAATCGCGCATATCGGAAGAGCCTACACTGCAACCGATGTCGGAAACGCGTTTGAGGTTCTTGATGCGGCGGGCTGCGGTTTTACCTTTGATTTCACGGCAAACTGCAGCGAATACGCGATTACCGAATGCCTGAGACACGCGGGACCCGCGAATCTCATGTTCGGAACCGATATGCCCATTCTCAGAATGCGCTGCAGAAGAATCGACGATAACGGAAGATATGTCAACCTTGTCCCGCCGGGACTGTACGGAGACATATCCGGAGACCCGCACATGCGTGAGGTTCCCGCCGACGAGGCCGACAGAATAACCTTCTTCGCTTACGAGGAGCTGCTTGCCTTCAAGCGTGCCGTAAAAACTCTCGGACTTACCGAAAAGGACGTGGAGGACGTAATGTGCGGCAACGCCGTCCGCCTCTGCGAGGCAGCAAAGCGCTCGATTTACGGAAAATAACAGCCCGCGGAGCATTTTTCGCTGTAAATAACACCTTGCGGATTTTTCATATAATAACAAAAGGGGTGGGACCTATGGCGCCTTGGTTAATCAGGGCGCATAGTTCCCACCTCTTTGATTGCCTGAATGGCAGAGTCTTCAGAACATTCTTATTTTATTGTAAACTCTCCGTATACGGCAAGGTGCTCCGAAATCGTGCCGTAGCTTCCGGTAACCTTCTTGTAGAACGCATAGGTGTCTCCGGAGGGGCCGCATTCTGTCGCCGAGAAGAGAATTACGGCAGACATAAGAAGGGAGAATACTGTAATCAAGCGATTCTTTATTTTTTTATCTCCGCCTGCTTTTTATTTGCCTACGCAGAATTTTGAGAATATGCCGTCTATAACGTCTGCCGAGACAGCTCCGAAGCCGCGGCCGTCAAGTGCGGCGAGGGCCTCCGCCGCGTCCTCGAGACACACGGACGCGATATCCGCGGAAAAGCCTCCGCGGAGCGCCGATGAAGCCTCGTTCAGTGCGTCCGCCGCGCGCGAAAGAGCGTCGAACTGTCTTGCGCTGCTGACCACGGGATCGTTCGCGAGATCTATGCTTCCGTCCGTGAAGAGCTCCGAAACCTTGCCTGCGAGCTCGTCGATGCCGCTGCCGTCGGCTGCTGAGATCTTAAGTCTGTGAGTAAAGTCCGACCAGAGTCCGGCAGCAGCGCCGTTGACCGTTCCAACATCGGCTTTTGTCAGAAGGGCAATGACAGTACGGTCGCAGTCCTCCTTAAGCTCGTTTGCTATGGAAATGTCGTTGACATCGGGCTCGCGGGTTCCGTCTATGAGAAAGAATACGAGTTCAGCCTCGTTCAGGTGCTTTCTGGCCCTGTCAATTCCTATGCTCTCCACTTTATCGGCCGCATCGCTGCGGATTCCGGCGGTGTCTGCAAGCTTCAGTGTGACTCCGCCGAAGGAGACGACGGAGGAGAGAGTGTCGCGGGTGGTTCCCGCAATATCGGTCACGATGGCGTCGTCCGTGCCCGTGAGTCTGTTGTACAGAGTGCTCTTTCCCACGTTGGTTCTTCCGCAGATCACCGTGCGGATGCCTTCGGCGACGGCCTTGCCGGTCCTGTAGCTTGCGGAGAGCTTCTGTGTGCGGCATATCAGCGAGTCCGTGCGGCTTATGACTTCATCGAGCGGGATTGATCCGAGATCCTCTTCCGGAAAATCGATGCGGGCGTACAGATCCGTAAGCAGGGAGACTATTTCCTCCCTGAGAGCGGAGCATTCGCCCGTCAGTCTGCCGTTGAGACCCGAATGCGAGAGCTTCAGCTGGCGGTCGGTGCCGGCTTCGAGGAGAAGCCCCAGCGCCTCAGCCTCCGGAAGGCTGATTCTTCCGTGCGCAAATGCGCGTCTTGTGAATTCACCCGCCTCCGCCTGGCGCGCCCCGGCCGCAAGAACGGCCTCGAGCACCGTGCGGGTCACAAGGACTCCGCCGTGACAGCAGATTTCGGCGGTGTCTTCACCCGAAAAGGAGTGGGGACCCGGGAAAAACGTGCAGAGGCAGCTGTCTATGAATTCGCCGGCGTTTTCACCGGACTCCGGAAAAAATACGCTTCCGAAAACGGCCCGTCTCGGGAGCTCGTCGGGATATTTTGCTCCGGCCGGCCTGAAAACACGTCTGCCGATTTCCGCGGCAGAGGGACCGGAGATTCTTATCAGAGCGACTCCGCCTTTGCCGCGCGGAGTCGAAACGGCGGCTATGGTGTCGGTAAGCATTGACATCTCAGTGCGCTCCGTGAAGCTCTGCCTGATGCTTTCCCGCCTTGGCGGTCAGTATTTTCAGCGATTTCGGCAGGACCTTTATGTGTACGTCCGACACGTTTTCGGCTTTTTCTCCGTCGAGAGTCCAGTCGGTGCCCGCGGGAAGCCTGAAGGTTATGTCGGACGTTCTTATGAACGTCATCATCTCCGAGTCGATATTGGAGGCCAGAAGGTCCGACAGAAGGGTATTAAATTCTGTTATATCGGCGGGATTCTTTACGAGCACAACCTCGAAAAGGCCGTCGCTGAGATTGACAACGGTTTCGTCGAGCCTGACTATCTTTCCTACCGAGAATGTGTTGCACACGCCTCCGAAAATATAATCTCCCTCATACCTTATGCCGTTTGCCTCGCAGATTGTATGAATGGGCTTTATCTGGAAGAAATCGCCTATACCCTGAAGAACATATGCAAAGTGGCCGAAAGTGTTTTTGACGTTCTGAGGCGTGTTATAGGATGATGCGGCAAATGCTCCGAAGGAGGCAATATATGAGAAGGTCTTGCTGCTTCCGAACATGCCTATGTCAAGCTCGAGCTTGCGGCCGGTTTTCAGAGCCTCGCCTATGTCCGCCGCTGCTGCCGGCAGCTCTGTTTCGAGTCCGAGTCCGGTTGCGAAATCGTTGGTGGTTCCGGCGGGAATATAGCCTACGGGGATGCTGACTCCGGAAAGAGTAAGTCCCGTGTTGACCTCGTTGAGGGTTCCGTCTCCGCCAATGACAATCACGGCGCAGTATTTGCCGGATTTCGCGGCCTCGATGGCGAGCTTTGGCGCGTGTCCTCGCCTTTTTGTGCACATAACCGGGGGAAGAACATCCGCCGATGTCAGTCTGTCAATGATCTGAAACAGAGAATCGCGGGTTTTGAGGGTTCCTGATACGGGATTTACGATAATAAAAACATTTTTCATGATAAAAACCTTGCTTGGATGCCGCTATCCGGCCGCCGGGGTGCGTAATAAAGTATATTTTTTGTGTTTTGCGAAAACGTGAGCTCACGTTCCGTTTTTAAGGCTTCGCGGAGGATTTGCCGTATTTTCCGGCAAGCTCCTTGTATTCCTTTTCCGTGAGAATGAAGGACAGAGCCGCTCCGAAGGCCTTGGCGTTCATTCCGGGAGGGAGTCCAAGGGATGCTCCGGCAGCGTCGCGCCTTGCGGAGCTGTCTTCTCCGCCTGAGAAGCCGTCGCGGAAAAGGTCCGCGGCCGTTATGACCGTGCGTCTTAATGCTTTTTCGGGAGCGGCGTCATCGGCGGCATAGGGAAGAAAGAGCGCATACAGCTCTTCCCGGGATATGCCCTCAACTCCGAGAACGCCCTCAGCCGAGGGGGCCTTTTTTCTTTTTTCGGTTCCCTTTATTCTGGGAACATAAAGACGGATGGCGCGGTCGGGCGGAATGAGACCGCAGATCTTTGAGCGGATCATTCCGCCGGCTCCGTCCGGGTCTGTGAGTATGATAACAGGCGTTTTTGATGCCAGAGCGCGAATCAGCGCTGCTTTTTCGTTGTTTCTGAATATTCCGAAGCCGCCCGTCGTGATGATATCCGCGTCGATGACGGAAACAAGCTTCAGCTTGTCGTATTTGCCCTCGACGATGACGGGATACGGAATCCTAAGCCTTTCGCTAAGCTCAGGTGCCCCTGCATCATCGCCGATGCTGCTGAGTATGGTATTCATTTTTTGTTTTGAGTGTCAGTCGGGATCGCCGGCGCGGAGTATATCGCCCTCGAGTACCCTGAAGGGCACGGAGACTCTTATCTTCTGAAGCGGATGCGGGGCGGATTCTACTCTGTTTCCTTCCTCATCGTATATCTCGGTGACAGTGAAGGCGCGTCCGGGTCTGCCGGGAGTCAGAAGCTCCGCCCTGTCTCCTACGGAAAACTTGTTGCGCTGCGTGAAGGAGTAGAGAAGGCTGCCGTCGGAGCCGTCGTCAGGGCTCTGTTCTCCGGCAACCGCCAGATAAGCCTTGTCCCTTACGTATCCCGGAACCGATACGAGCTGGGGATTATCCGTCGGGCTGTCGAAATAGAAGCCGGTGCAGTATTCCCTGTGGGATACGGACATGAGCTCGTTCAGAATCAGGGGATCGGGTCTGAAGTCCGAGGCCTTCCCTCCGGCCTTTATGTGAAGGGAGAGCGCGTTCAGAGCCATTCTGTAGGCATTTGTAACCACTGCCGTGTAATAAACGGATTTGATTCTTCCTTCAATTTTGAACGATGTTATCCCTGCTTCCGCAAGTTCTCCCACATGCTCTATCATGCACATGTCCTTGCTCGACATGATGAAGGTGCCCAGAGCGTTTTCTTCGATGGGAATCGGCGTATCCGGCCTTTTTTCCTCATAAACGGTATAGTTCCAGCGGCAGGGCTGAGCGCAGGCGCCGCGGTTTGCATCGCGGCCTACGAGCATGTTAGAGAGCATACAGCGGCCGCTCCAGGATACGCACATTGAGCCGTGAACAAAGCATTCAAGGTCGACATCGTCCGGAATGGCGTCTCTGATATCCTTTATTTCCTTCAGCGACAGCTCTCTGGCAAGGACAAGCCTCCGTGCTCCGAGAGCGCAGTAGGCCTTTGCCGCAGCGGGGCTGCAGATGCTGGCCTGAGTGGATATGTGTATTTCTCCGTCCGGAATAAGCTCCTTTATGAGGGCGATTACGCCGAGATCGGCGCAGATGAAGCCGTCTATGCCGAAACCTGATATATCGGAAAGGAATTCCCTGAGTCTCGGGTATTCGTCGCCGCGGGGCAGCGTATTTACCGTCAGATACACTTTTTTCCCTCTCAGGTGCATATATTCTACGGCGTCCATAAGCTCTCCGACGGAGAAATTGTCCGCAGCGGAGCGCATTCCGAATTCGCGGCCGGCGAGATAAACCGCATCGGCTCCGAATCTTTCCGCCGCCTTCATTTTTTCGAAGTTACCGGCCGGAGACAGAATCTCCGGCAAAACAATATTATTATTCATAACCGTATTCTTTAAGAAAAGAACCGGGAGATAAAGTATCGGGAGCAGTCTCGAAGATATTTATCTCTCGGTTTGGTTTCAGATGTCAAAAGAGTCTTTGTAATTGATTTTTATAATCTCTTCCGCGGCAATGGCGGCCTTAATGTTTGCCTCGATGTCGACCTTGGCTTCCTCTGCTTCCACAGCCTCGGATGTCGGACGGGTTTTCGGGTGCTTGGGAGTGAATACCGTGCAGCAATCCTCAAAGGGCAGTATCGATGTGTCAAAGGTGCCGATTTTTCTTGCGACGGATATGATTTCCTCCTTGTCCATGCCGATGCAGGGACGGAAGACGGGCATGCCGACGACACCGTCGGTGACCGCAAGGGATTCCATTGTCTGCGATGCGACCTGGCCCATGCTTTCTCCGGTGATGAGGGCTCCGCAGCCGCTGTCGGCAGCAAGTTTTTCGGCGATTCTCATCATATATCTGCGGAGAAGAAGCGTGAAATAGTCCTCGTTGCAGCTTCTGGCAAGGTCCTCTTCGATCTCCGTAAGAGAGACGATGTGGAGCCAGATGCTTCCGGACCAGCGGGCGACTTCCTTCGCGAGTGTGATTACCTTCTCCCTTGCCTGAATGCTTGTATAGGGGAAGGCCTCAAAGTACACGGCGTCGAGCTTTACTCCGCGCTTGGCCATCATCCATCCGGCTACGGGAGAATCAATGCCTCCCGAGAGCAGAAGCAGTCCCTTTCCGTTGGAGCCGACGGGCATTCCGCCGGCCGCGTGCTCAAGGTTCGCGCTTATGTACGCGGCCTCGTCGCGGATGTCTACGCGGACGGTCACATCGGGATTGTGTACGTCAACCTTCAGATTGTGATATGCGGAGAGAAGCACTCCTCCGAGCTCTGCGCTGATTTCGTTCGAGCGCATGGGGAAGCGCTTGTCCGCGCGTTTGGTTTCGACCTTGAACGTTTTTGCTTTTCCGAGAGCTCCCTCGAGATAGGAAACGGCGGTATCGCAGATGGCGCGGAAGTCCTTCGGAGCGGCTGCGCTGCGGCAGACGGCGATTATTCCGAAGGTGTGCATTATCGTCGAATATGCGGCCTCGCTCTCCTCTGCGGAGGGATCGCGGTCGCCCGAGGGAGTGACCGTGATAACGCTCTGGCCTCTGGTTATGCGGTATTTGCCGACCTGGGAGAGACGGTATTTCAGCTCGCGGCAGAGCAGTGACTCGAATGCCGCGCGGTTTGCGCCCTTAAGTACGATTTCTCCGTACTTGCAAAGAAAAACTTCACGCATGTCAGTTGATGTAATAATTCGGGAAGAGCTTTTCCCAGACCTTCATGCATCCTATGGTGTCTGCAATGGAAGTGTGTGCTATTCCGTCCCATTCGATCTCAAAGGCCGCCATCGCATCTGTGAGGCTGGCGTGAGTGATGTCCGGACGGTGTTCCTGGATGTATCTTACGAACTCGGAGGCGGCATCGCGGATTTTTTCCTTGAGGGCGAGCCTTTCTTCATCGGTGTCGTAAATATACTTGATGTGGCTGTAGTCTGTTGATACTCCGTAGGCTATGATGTTGTCTGCGCCGGCGAAAATTTCCTTGATTTCGGGCGTGAGCTCCTCTATCGTTCTGGCGTCCTTCACCATATCGGGAGTGATTCCGTGAATCTTCTCGGTTCTCTTCCACTTCTTTGTGTGAGTGGGCCGTACAAGAGTGTCCATAATCTGCTCGCCGAGGGCGTTGTAGATGCTGACGGAGAGGATTTCGTCGTGATCATAGAAGCCCGTAAGCTCAAGATCGAAGAAGAGTACTCTTGACCTGTCCATTCCGTAGGGGGCGTTTCTGTGGGCGTCTCCCTCCGCGCGTCTGGCGGCGAGATCCTCCTCATAGCAGGCCTTGCAGAGCTTGCGGCGGAATCTTACGTCCTTGCCGCACTTTGCGCACATGAGCGGCTGACGTACGGTTGTCTGGCGGTCATAGAGATAGAGGACCGATTTGTCCTTTTTGCGGGTGAATGCGACGGGCTCCTCAAAGAGCTCGAGATGCATGGCGGAAATGCGTTCTGCGGGATAGAAGCCGAGAGACGCTGCCTTTTTCAGCGCCATCCTTCCGATTACGGAGCCGGAGGGAAGCGTAAGGTTTTCGTGACGGGCATCCGGATCGTACCAGATTTCGGGATCGTCCTCCGTTATATCCTCCGCATCGAACCAGATTTTTATGCTTCCGTCATTCATCTGCGAATATGCGACGGGGAGGCCTGAGGATTTGAGGTGCATCGTCCGCAGCGTGCTGCGGTCGAGCAGGTTCTTAGACTGTGCTTCGCGGGCATTTACCTGAGTAACGCTTGCCCCCGAGCGGAGCTTTACTGAGTCTTTCATTGGGGCTTTACCTTTCCGCGCGCGGCCCTTGTCGCGCGCCGGCGTTTCTTTTTTTCGGAAACGCATATGTGAAGCTTAGAATTTCGTCCGCATTTGCCGGACAAGGCTTCACCGTAATAAACCGGCATCCGTGCCGGTTAAAGCATCAGAAGTAGTAGTTTTCCTTTACCGAGCTGATTTTGCAGCGGGCTCTGACGTCATCGTTTACAACGATGCTTCCGGTCATTTCCTTGCGCTTGCTCTCAATGTATTCAAGGAAGAGAGGGGTCTTGATATAATTGCCGATGGAGATGTATTTTGACGTTGCCGAATCGTAGAAGAGGAAGAAATCGCTGTTTGC
The DNA here is from genome assembly GCA_024404665.1 of Clostridia bacterium. GTDB lineage: Bacteria > Bacillota > Clostridia > Oscillospirales > CAG-272 > CAG-390. The sequence continues at coordinate 13,945 of JAKSPQ010000011.1, read as the reverse complement.
GGGCTTCTTCCATGCTCCGGCAGTGAGGGGAAGCTTGTGGATGATGTGAAGCGAATTTTCAAGCTCGATGAAGGCTATGCCGTCGTCCGCGGTCTCACTGACGGTATCAAAGATCTTGTTTGCCTCTTCTCCGGCATAGAGAATCTGATCGCGGCACATATAGATGCCGTCCGTGTAAGCTGCGATTTCCTTGTTTTCGTTGTATTTCTTGACAAGATCGGCAAAGATTTCGTTTCCTTTTGCGAGGTTCAGGGCTTCCTGGGCCTTTGCACGGGCGTCTACCGTCTCTGCGGCGGACATTGTGCGGTATTTTACGTTTCCGTCCTTATCCGTTACGTATGCTCCGGTTTCGCTGAGCTCGGGGCATTCGTTGATAAAGATGCAGATCTGCTCAAAGTGAACGTAGCTGTCCTTATAGTACTTCTCTACGGTTTCGTCCGTTATGGCCTCGGGTCCTCCGGCACCGAAGAGGTAGTTCTGGAGTCTCGTGATTTTCTTGTCGATGAGATAGCATTCGCGCAGAGTCTTTTCGTTGATGCCGTATTCCTGAAGAACAACGTTGAACTCGGTCTTGCTGCCCGCGGCATAGTTTTCGCGAAGCTCGCCGATGTATTTGTCGACCTCGGCGGTCTCGTCCTTGCTCAGAGAGAGACCGAATTCGTCAAAAAGCGCGAGGGAAACGAGATATGTGATTGCGTTGTCGTAGATATAATCGGTGAAAATATCGTTGTACGTATCACCGGTCTTCGGGTCGGAGGTGAGCTTCCAGAATTCGTCAATGGACGATACGCCGTATTCTGTTTTTATGGAGCTTCCGTAAGCGTAGACGAACTGAGCCTTATATCTTGAGAGCCAGAATACAAACATGTTCTCCGTGATTTCGGTCTTGCCTATTTTAAGGAAGGTCGTACCGGTTCCGGAGCAGCCGGCCATAGCGGCAGCGGGAATGATCATGGCGATAGCCAATATAAGCGTAAGTGCTCTTTTAAGGGTCTTTTTCATGGGGTTCCTGGCCTTTCTTTCTGCCGTCGGACGGCAGTGTGGTGTATTGCGTGAAAACAAATAGTCAATAGTACTGTTAATTATATATTATATCACAAATAATCACGGCGGTCAACTGGCATTTTTCGCCGGTCGGGCTTATCTTTGCTCACATGCGAATTCCGCGGGCTTTAACAGCGAATATTTTTTGAAAAGCTCGCAGACCGATATGAGAACGTCCTTCTCGCGGCCGGCGCGCATTATGACGCAGGGAGTATCTCCTCCCGCTATCCTGAGCCTGCCTCCGGTGATTCCGGAAAGCTTCTGCCACGATTCAAGATCGAAATCCTTCTGTGCGATGCGGATTTCGCTGCCGTTCTGCGCAATCGAGGCAACACCGAGCTTGGAAGCTCTGAAGCGGAGAAGAGAAATATCAAGGAGGTTGGTTACGGATTCGGGAGGCTCGCCGTATCTGTCCGTAAGCTCGTCGTAAATATCGTCCCAGTCCTCCTGGGCTGTGATATGTGCGATTCTTTTGTAAACAGTCATTCTCTGGGCTGCTGCCTCAATGTATCTGTCAGGGATGTGAGCGTCGGTTTTCAGCGAAAGCTGGCATTCGGTTTCCTTTTTTTCTTCCCTGATTTCGCCCTTTTCCGCCATGACCGCCTCTCCCAGAAGCTTTACGTAAAGCTCGTAGCCCACGGCGTCCATGTGGCCCGACTGCTCGGCTCCGAGAACGGAGCCCGCTCCTCTGAGTTCAAGATCTCGCATCGCAATCTGGAAGCCGGCGCCGAATTCCGCGTATTCTCTTATGGCTTCAAGGCGCTTTTCGGATATCTCGCTCAGCGCCTGACCCATGGGGAACGTGAAATATGCGTAAGCGCGTCTGGAGGATCTTCCTACGCGGCCCCTCAGCTGGTGCAGCTGTGACAGGCCCATTCTGTGCGCGTTTGTGACAATAAGAGTGTTGGCGTTGGGGAGATCTATGCCGGACTCGATAATGGTTGTCGAGACAAGAATGTCTATGCTTCCCTCCGTCATGTCCTTCCAGATATCCTCTATCTCATCCTTGTCCATTCTGCCGTGGGCAACGGTGATTCTGGCCTCCGGAATCGCTTCTCTCAGCCGGGCTGCGGCGGATTCTATGGAATCGATAAAGTTGTACAGGTAAAAGACCTGGCCTCCGCGTCTCAGTTCCTTTCTTATCGCCTCGTGAATTATGAGTTCATCGTGCTCCAGAATGTATGTCTGCACGGGAAGACGGTTCGCGGGGGCCTCGTAGAGAAGGGAAATGTCGCGGATTCCCGTCATTGCCATATTGAGGGTTCTGGGGATTGGCGTCGCGCTCAGGGAAAGAACGTCGATGCCGGCAGAGCGTTGCTTGAGCTTCTCCTTCTGAGCCACGCCGAAGCGCTGCTCTTCATCGATGACGAGCAGTCCGAGATCCCTGAATTTTATATCCTTTGAAAGCAGTCTGTGGGTGCCGATGATAAGATCGACATCGCCCTTGGCGCATTTTTCCATTATCGCCTTCTGCTCCTTGGGCTTTACGAACCTCGAGAGCATCTCAATGCTCACGGGGAACGAGCGCATTCTGGAAAGGGCGGTCTGGTAATGCTGAAGCGCCAGAATGGTTGTCGGAACCAGCATTGCGACCTGTTTTCCGTCAAGTATCGCCTTGTAAATCGCACGGAAGGCGACCTCCGTCTTGCCGTAGCCTACGTCGCCGCAGAGCAGTCTGTCCATGGGACGCGCCTGCATCATGTCCTTTTTGATGTCATCGGCAGCCTCGAGCTGGGCTTCGGTTTCGTCAAATTCAAACGAATCCTCGAATTCCTTCTGATAGCTGTCGTCGGGGGAAAACGCAAAGCCCGGGCGGCGCATACGCTCCGCGTAAAGCTGAATCAGATCCTTGGCTATGTTTTTGAGAGCGGCCTTGGTTTTGCGCTTTGTGTTGTCCCACTCCCTGCCGCCGAATTTCGACAGAGCAAGGGTGCCGTCGTCGGATTTTGCGCCTATGTATTTGGATACTCTGTCAAGGCAGTCTACAGGCAGAAACAGCTTGTCGGAGCCCGCGTATCTTATGGTTATATAGTCTCTGACCATTCCGCCGGAGTTCATGGTGGTCATGCCCTCATATATTCCTATGCCGTGACTTTCGTGAACGACATAGTCTCCGACGTGAAGGTCGTTGAAGGAGAGAATCCTTTCCGCGCCGCGCTTTCGGGACGGATTCTTCTTTGCGGAGCGGTGTCTTTCCTGGCTTTTTTCATCGGAAGACGCAGAAATAACGGAAATGCACGGAGTGAGAAGCTCAAACGGAGAGACAGGGGCCGAAGGAAGAATCAGCACGGTTCCGGGCGAGAGAATGGAGAAGGGAATCTCGCTTCCCACAGGAGTGTCGGCAACTCTTGCGATTTCTCCGTCGATGCAGAGCTTTTCTCCGAGGCTGTGGGCGGAGTCGCTTCCGTTCGTCATCAGAAGCACCGTGTGGCCGCCTTCGACAAGCGTGGATATCTCTTCGAACAGCATGTCCGTATTATCTCCGAAGCCCGTGGAGTGACGCGTTCTGAAATTGAACATGCCTCCGAGCTTCCTTCCGGAGAGTCCCTGAGTGATCGTGTCGAGAAGAACAGACGTTCTGGACGAGGAAAAAAGCCGCATGCGCGGCGCGCCGGCGGAAAAGCATGCGTATTTACCCGGCAGCAGACCGGCCTCCGTCATTGCGGTCGCATCGGCTTCGAGTATTTTTTTGGATGCCTCAAGTCTGTCCGCAACGGCTGCGTTGCCGCGCGTCAGCACGAGAGGACAGCTTTCCAGATAATCGAGAAGACAGGTCTTTCCGGGGTTGATGAGAGATATGTATCTGTCGGCAAAATTCGGAACCGAGCCGGTATCAAGGGCTGTCCTGACATCCGACAGCTCGTTTTCCAGGGATGCTCTCAGCGCCTGGTCCGATGCCTTCTTCAGCAATGACGATACACAGGCGGATATTTCCTCAAGATCGCGTTTCCCCGGAATTATTTCAAATGCCGGAGGCAGAACAAAGCCGTCCGTATTTTCGGTAACGCGCTGCGTCGCGGGGTCGAATATGCAGATTCTGTCTATTTCGTCGCCGAAAAATTCGATTCTGTAAGCACGGGTTCCGTCGCCGGAGCCGCTTTCCCCGTCTGCCTCGGCATAAGTGCAAATGTCGATGATGCCGCCTCTTACGGCGTACTGTCCTGCTCCCTCGGCGAGCTCGGATCTTTTGTAGCCCGCTCTCACGAGCGATGCGGCCAGCGCGGTCGGCAAGAGGATATCTCCGCTTTTTACACGGATTATTCTCTCCTTCAGCATTTCGGGCGGCATTGTAATGCCTACGGCGGCGTCCGGCGTGGTGATGACGATGTCAGGTACGCCGTCCCCGACAAGAGACATAAGCACGGATATTCTTCTGTGCTCGAAATCGTGGGATGCGGTGATGTTCCTCGTGTTGAGATCCCTGCCGGGATAGTATTCGGCTTTGATTCCGAAAAATTTCAGCTGCTCCGCGACAGAGAGGCAGATCCTCTCCTCCGGGCACAGCAAAAGGACCGGCCGGTTCTCCGGCAGGTCTTCAATAAGTGATGTGATCAGCAGCTCGGTGGCTCCGTCGCAGAGACCGCTTACTGCAAGCGGCCTCTTTTCTCTGCGGCGTGATTCGTTTTTTACGGCTTCCAGAAGCTGACCGTATTCCGGATCCGATTTTATCGCGGAGGAAAGAACTCCGCCTCCCGTCAGTTGCATTTTTGCATTGCCTCGTCGATCTTTCCGTCAAGGATCAGGGGAATGCCGTCAACGGCTTTTCGGATTGCCTCCTCAAGCGGAGCCTCTTCTTCATCGGTGAAGCGCGAGAGGACCCAGTCGGCGAGATCGTAGCCCGCGGGCTTCTGACCGACTCCGAGCTTGATTCTGGGAAAGGCGTCCGAGTTGAGACGGTAGATGATGTTCTTCAGCCCGTTGTGGCCGCCGTCCGAGCCCTTTCTCTTAAGCCTGAGCTTGCCGGGTTCGAAATTGATGTCGTCGCATATCACAATAATGTGATCCGGTGCTATTTTGTAAAAATCCGCGGCCTCCTTAACGGCTTCGCCGGAAAGGTTCATGTAGGTCTGGGGACAGAGAAGCAGGACTCCGTGACCGCCGATTTCGCATCGGCCGGTCAGCGCGGAGAATCTCGCCCTGTCTACGGTTGTACCGTATCTGGCCGCTATGTCGCCTATGCACATGAAGCCGGCGTTGTGGCGGGTTCTGCGGTAATCCGCACCCGGGTTTCCGAGGCCCGCGATTATCCACTCGACCTTTGCCGACTGCGGAGCTCCGGAGCCCTCTGAGGATATTTTTTTAAATAAATCGAAAATGTCTGCCATTGTTTATCAGAGACTGAACAGTATTTCTCCGTAGTTCGGAAGAGGCCAGTACTCGGTATCGGTGATGAGCTCTGCCGCGTCTACCGATTTGCGGAGCGATTCCATTGCGGTGCATACGCGGTCACGGTAAAGAACGGACAGCTCGGTGGGTGTTTTATTCTTTTCTTTCTTGAGGGAGGCAAGCGTGGCCGCAAGCTCCTCGGTTTCGGTATAGATGGCGTTAGCCAGTCTGTCGAGAGCCGCAAGCGTTGTCTTTTCCGGTCTGCAGGCGGAATTTATGGCGCGCTGTTTTGCTTCGACGGTGTCACTTAAGACCTTCTCGTATTTGTATATCGCCGGCAGAATCATACGTCTGACAATGTCGACGGAAGTTATGGCCTCGATATTTATTACCTTGTTGTAATGATCGAGGATGATGTCAGCGCGCGATCTGGCCTCCGTTGCGGTGTAAACCCTGTGTGTCGCGAAAAGCTCTAGGTTCTTGGGATCAGTGAGATGGGGAACCGCATCGGAGGTGGTGGGGATGTTCGGAAGACCTCTTACGAGAGTGGCCTCCTTAATCCATTCCTCGCCGTAGCCGTTGCCGTTGAATATTACCTTCTTGTGCTCCTTGTAAACTCTTCCGATGAGTCTGTGAAGCGCCTCGTTGAACTTTTCGGGCGGAACGCTTTCAAGCTCGTCGGCGTACTGTCTCAGCGATTCGGCCACGGTCGTATTCATCATGATGTTGGTGCAGGCGGTGGATTCCGCGGAGCCCAGCATTCTGAATTCGAACTTGTTTCCGGTAAAGGCGAGAGGAGAGGTTCTGTTTCTGTCGGAGGTGTCCTTCGGGAGCTTAGGAAGAGTATGGACGCCGAGTCTCAGGAGCTCGTCGGTGCCCTTTACGTATTTGCTGTCGGATTCTATGGATTCGAGAATCGCGCCGAGCTCATCGCCCAGAAAAACGGATACGATGGCGGGGGGCGCTTCCTCTCTGCCGAGTCTGTGGTCGTTGCCGGCCGATGCGACGGAGAGTCTCAGAAGCTCGGGGTAATTGTCGGCTGCCTGAATGACGGCAACGAGGAAGAGCAGAAACTGCGCGTTGTCCTGGGGTGTCTGTCCCGGCTTCAGAAGGTTGGTTCCGTCGTTTCCGCTTATGGACCAGTTGTTGTGCTTTCCGGAGCCTGCGACGCCCTCGAAGGGCTTTTCGTGAAGCAGGCAAACGAGACCGTGCTTCTTTGCAACCTGCTGCATGATTTCCATCGTGAGCTGGTTGTGGTCGGTGGCTATGTTGGCTGTGCAGTACAGGGGGGCAAGCTCATACTGAGCGGGAGCAGCCTCGTTATGCTCCGTCTTTGCCATTATTCCGAGCTTCCAGAGCTCTTCGTCGAGGTCCTTCATGAAGGCTGCGACGCGGGGCATGAGAGCGCCGAAATAGTGGTCATCGAGCTCCTGACCCTTGGGAGGTCTGGCGCCGAACAGAGTCCTGCCGGTGAATACGAGATCCGGGCGTTTTTCGTACATCTCCTTGTCAATGAGGAAATACTCCTGCTCGGGTCCGACGTTGGGCCTTACGTATTCTATTGTATCGTTGCCGAAGAGCTTTAGAATACGCATCGCCTGTCTGTTGAGAGCCTCTATGGATCTTAACAGAGGTGTTTTTTTGTCAAGCGCTTCGCCGCCCCAGGAGCAGAATGCCGTGGGGATGCAAAGGGTGTTGTTTTTGATAAAAGCATAGGAGGTGGGGTCCCATGCGGTGTATCCTCTGGCCTCAAAGGTGGCTCTGAGTCCTCCGGAGGGGAAGGAGGATGCGTCGGATTCTCCCTGTACGAGCTCCTTGCCCGAGAATTCCATTATGATTTTTCCGTTGCCGGCGGGGCTTAAGAAGCACTCGTGCTTTTCCGCTGTTATGCCGGTCATGGGCTGGAACCAGTGGGTGAAATGCGTCGCTCCCTTTGATACCGCCCAGTCCTTCATGGCGGAGGCTACCTCGTTGGCTATGCTGAGGTCGAGAGAACGTCCGAATTCCACGGTGCGTCTGAGTCTGTTGTATGTGCTTTCAGAGAGACGGGCTCTCATTTCGGCATCGCCGAAAACCATTGATCCGAAATACTCGGGAATGACCATTTATTGCCTCCGAATTATCCCGTCCTGAAACGGGCATGTTGCTTAGTGATAGACATATTATTATAATATAAAACTGAGCTTTTGTCAATTGTTTTTATGCTCCGGGGAGCTGTTCCTCTGCCTGTTCCTACCGGATGTTTTTCGGGATGCCCGGCTTAAAAGCGTCCGTCCCGCATTGCCTCGAGAATTTCGCGGGCGGCCTTCAGCTGAGACACGCGGATGTCGCGGGGCATTCTGCCGAGCTGGCCGTTTGGCTCGCAGTTTATTGTGCCGTCATAGCCCGTTTCCTCAAGCGCTGCAAAGATTTCCTTCCAGTCGAGCAGACCGTAGCCCGGGAATAGATGAAGATCCTCGTACACGGGTCCGATATGACCGAAATTATCGTTGAGGTGAAGGCTCCCGAGCCTTTTGCCGAGCTTTCTTATCATGGCGGGGACATCCAGACCGTTTATGTTCGCGTGCCCCGTGTCAAGGCAGAAGCGAATCCTGTCGCTTCCGATCATATCGCCGATGGCGATGAGGTCCTCTGCGGTTCCGCAGGGGAAGCTCTCGCCGTATATTCCGTATTTCTTCTTGTGGTCAAAGAGATTCTCGATGTGGATTTCCACGCCGTGCTTTTCCGCCTCGGGAAGCATTTCGCCGAAATGAACGGCGTTTGCCTTAAGGATTCGTTCGCGGGCCTCATCGGCGGGGCAGTTCGTGTCAAGCGGCATCCATCTCTCCAGAGGGTGGAAAACAAGGCGATGCGTGCCGAGCATCTCAGAGGCCTCAAAGCATCTGAGCGTGGTCTTGGTCGGCGGATTTATTCCGAAATCCTCTGCTATTTCGTCCTTAAGTCTCCAGTGAGCGTGACACTGTCCGACCTTCAGACCGTAGGCTTTTATCAGGGCCGCAGTGCTTTCGACCCAGCTTTTCCAGTCCGGCTGTCTCATTGGAGCATCCTGCTTTTCACAATAGGAGCAAAGCCAGAAATCAATGTATTCAAAGCCGGCGGCTTTGATGTCCGAAAGCGCCGCTTCGAGTCCGAACGATTTTGCAATCTTGCCGCCTGCTATGCTGACAACGGAGTTAATCATTTTTTCCTCTTTTCATTCATATAATTTACGGACCTGCGGGCCGCATAATACATTTATGCGGCGCCGCAGGCCTCTCTGTTATTACTGTTTTCTGAAATTTTCGGATACGAGGGAGTCAATCTTTTCTCTTACGGCAAGCATAAGAGACGTGTCGTTTATGCATTTGTCGAATCTGATTTCTCCGGTGAGCTCCTCTACGGCCTTAAGGGCTGCATCGCGGCCTATGAGGGATTCAAGGAGAATAAGGGCGCTGCAGTCTCCGAGACCTTCGCGGAATTGATTGATTCTCACGGATTCAAGAGCGGTTCCGTCGGGGCCGGGATAAACGGAATATGCGTCTCCGGAGGGAACCCAATAGTCGCCGTTTGTATTGAGGTACGGATTTATAAGGGAATATGAGCCGCAGTTGTAGTAGAAATTGAAGCCCCACTGGAGGAAGCCGACTATGTGGTATTTCCAGAACTGCAGACCGATGCAGCGGGTTCTCGCACCGTACATGGCGAGCAATCTGTTGCTTACTCCGACGTTCTGGCTGCAGCAGTAGTAGGTCCAGAGGTCGTCCCTGCCGTCCTCCTTAAAGGCCTCGATAAAGGGCTCTATGTGGTTTGTCGACGGAATCGGATGCCTGACGGCGCCGGATTTGTAAAAATCGATGTTGGAGAGGGCATCGACGATTCTGTAGCCCTCGAGAAGGTCCGCCACAACCTCCTTGGATTTGAGATACTGCTCAAGCTGTGTTCCGTTCGGCTCGTCGGATATGTGGAAGACGCAGAGGCCGTCGTCGCCTCTTTCGCGGAGGTGCCCGAGAAGCGCGGGGATGAATACGCGGAGAAACTTGGTGTATTCTTTCCCGGTGGCATCGGTATCCCAGCCGAACATCTTCATTTCGCCTCTTCTGGAGCTTTCAACCACGATTTTGGGCGCGTGGCTGGCTCCCCACTGAGTGAAGAAATGGGAGATTTCAAAATATCTGATGCCGACTCTTTTGGCGGTATCCATCCATCTGTCGAGAAGTGAGAAATCGAAAGCGAATCTGTGATTTCCGGTATACTTTATCTTTACGAGCTGTACGGTCGGTCTTTCTCCGCCGATATGCGTATCGAGAGGCGGGGTGAATATGGGAGTCAGAATCATATTGTTACCGCATTTGACAAAGGTCTTCATGTAGTTTTCTATGATTTCCCAGTGTCTTTCGGAGAATACGGGAACGTTGTAATAGGAAGCGAGGCAGTCGGAATGGAACCACTGGGTGACCTTCATTCCGTGGTCCGGAAGGAGCGCGGGAATGATTTTCATGGTAAAGGGAAGAGCGATGTCAACACCTGCGCCGTTTAAACAGAATTCGCAGTCGATGGCCGTGGTTTCGTTTATTCCGTATCTGTCAAATTTGTTCATGTCGATGTCAACCCAGATGGCGTGAAGCCTGCCTGCCGCTACGGGATAGTGGCCGTTCATCGTCGGCGCAGTGAGAGGATCGGGATAGAGTCCGGGCTCCGTGCGGATGTAGCCATCATCGGTTTTTCCGGGATAAGCGGGAAGAAGGGAGGGAACGTTTTCGACCTGACGGAAGCTTACGCATATCGGATTTATTCCTCTCACACCGGGCTTCACCCAGCGGATAAAGCCGTCCTCCGGATCGGATGTAACGGCAATCTGCAGGGAAAGAGTCTGGTTCAGATAGACATAAGAGGATCCGAATTCCGCGAAATCCTCAGGCTTAGAATCAAGGAAGCATTTGTCAAGGGATGAGATCAGTTTGGCTCTTATCATTTTTTGACTCCTTTCAAGGTCAGCCCAGAAGCGTTTTTGCGAGTTCCTCTATGAAATCGCGGAGCTTTTTGCGGCCGATGGTGTAATAAATTCTGTTGGACTCGCGTCTTATTTCCACAAAGCCCGCCTCGAGCAGCAGGGACATGTGGTGGGAAACGGTTGCGGTTGTAATATCCAGGAGCGATGCTATCTGCTGTCCGTACTTGGGGCCGTCCGTCAGAAGCTTGAGTATTTCGAATTTTCTGCTGTCTCCGAGAATTCTCAGAGCCTTGCAGACTCTTTCGTCAGCCGTGGTGACGTCCGTAATCTCGCGGAGCGGCTCAAACAGAGCGCCGACGTAGAGATAGTCCACATTGTCCTGTGTCGTGTAGCTGAGAAGGTGACGGGTGCCGTTGCACATAGCGACGGAGGGAGCCACGCAGAGCTCCGGGGCGGAATCCTCCGGCTTTAAGCCGTAATTCTTTTGGAGGAAGCCCTCGGCATCGTTCGTCAGAGGCTCGTTTACTGCCGCAATGAACCATGAAATATAATGTCTTATGATATCAAATTTGGCTCTGTAGAGGGAAATCGCGGTTTCAAGTATGCGGGAAAGCTGCTCGCGGTATTCCTCGTAGCCGTTGTAAAGCCTGCAGAGCTGGAATTTCTCGTCCTCAGGTACGGGAAGCTTTTCAATGAAAGAGAAGAGCTCCGCATAGTTTGTTACGGGGTCAGTGTCCACGGAGGGGAACTCATCGGACAGCATCGCGAAAAGATTGACAAAGAAGACGTTTTTGGGGGCCTCGCGGAGGGCGGCAAGGAGCTCCTCGTCGGTGCCCGAGCGGCGGCAGACATCGTGGATAATATAACCCGCAAAGCAGCCTGTCATCGAGGAATGCCGCGAGAAAAGGAAGTCCATCAGAGCGGGATCGGCCTCGGCCTCCACTCCGGCGCAGACGAATTCGCTGGCCTCGATTATTGAATCGAAGCAGCTGTCAAGCACGGCGGAATCAATTTCGTATTTTTTTCGTATTGCTTCCTTGAGTTCCCGGCAGGAGCTTCCGTTTCTGCCGTCGAAAAGCAGGGTTGCGGTTTCGAAAACCGAATTCGGTTCTTTTATCAGCTGGATTTCCATTTAGTACCCCGTTTTGTTTGATCGGAGAAATTCTGTCACATCGGTTTCGGCAATCGAGGTTGTGTTAGATGCTCATCTAACGACATCCCGGCTTCCGGGCGTTTCTGCTTCACATAATAAGATAACCGTGAAAAGACAGTTATAAGAAATATATCACAATAATCTAAAAAAGTCAAGTGTTTTTATAAAAAAATCCTGAAAGTATCATCAGACACCCCGTTAACAATTAGATATGCATATAAATTAGAAAACCATCTAATAAAAAATTGATGATATATATCTTACAAAATGAGCCGAAAACAGCGGTTTTGCACCGTTTTTGCATGAAAACAGGTGATAGACGTGAATTGTTTGATGTTAGAAGTCAATCTAACTTAATTCCTTGAAACAATCTCCGGCTGCCTGCGAAAGAGCTGTTTTCAAATGGATAAGCCTGCTTACACTGTGGAAATTTCTCCGGAATACCGTTAATGTACAGAAAAGAGCTTTTTTTTGAAAAAAACATTTACATAAAAAAACTTTTGTGATATAATATAATGTATTTTTTGAATGAAATGAATGAGACGCGCGTCAGTGCGGAAGACTCGGCACGCGTCAAAGGAGAAATGAACAATGAATATTACGAGAGAAGACCTCCGAAACGTTGCGATTATTGCTCACGTTGACCACGGAAAGACAACGCTGGTTGACCAGATGCTTAAGCAGGGCGGCATTTATCGCGAGAATCAGGAAACCGTAACCTGTGTTATGGACTCCGGCGACATCGAAAGAGAGCGCGGAATCACAATTCTTGCAAAGAACACTGCCGTTCACTATAAGAACACCAAAATCAATATCGTAGATACCCCAGGCCATGCCGATTTCGGCGGAGAAGTCGAACGTGTACTGAAAATGGTTAACGGCGTTATCCTCCTCGTCGATGCCGCCGAAGGCCCCATGCCTCAGACCAGATTCGTTCTCAAGAAGGCCCTTGACCTTCATCACCCCGTTATCGTCGTAGTAAATAAGATCGATAAGCCCGATGCAAGACTTGATGAGGTTGTTGATGAGGTGCTTGAGCTCCTCATCGACCTTGACGCCACCGACGAGCAGCTTGACAGCCCTGTTCTGTTCTGCTCCGGACGTGCGGGAACCGCATCGCTCTCTCCCGATGAGCCCGGAACCGATCTCACACCCCTCTTCGATGCCATTATGGAGCACATCCCCGCTCCCGAAGGCGACCCGGACCTTGACTTCCAGATGCTCGTTTCCTCCATCGACTACAACGATTACGTCGGACGCATCGGTATCGGCCGTATCGAAAGAGGAACGGTCAAGATCAACCAGGATGTTCTGATCACCAATTACTTCCATCCCGATGAGAAGCCCAAGCGCGCAAAAATCGTATCCATCTATCAGATCGACGGTCTCCAGAGAGTTCCCGTCGAAACCGCCAAGATGGGCGATATCATCGCTTTCTCGGGCGCCGGAGACATCACCATCGGCGATACCGTAACCTGCGTTCAGAATCCCGAGCCGCTGGAATTCGTTAAGGTCAGCGAGCCTACCCTTGAAATGACCTTCTCGGTCAACGACAGCCCGCTCGCAGGCAAGGACGGCAAGTACGTAACCTCGAGACAGATAAGAGACAGACTCTACCGCGAGCTTCTTAAAGACGTTTCTCTGAAGGTCAGAGACGGCGATACGACGGATAACTTCTTCGTATCCGGAAGAGGCGAAATGCACCTTTCCATCCTCATCGAAAATATGAGAAGAGAAGGCTACGAGGTCTGCTGCTCCACTCCCCGTGTTATCTATAAGGAAATCGACGGCGTAAAGTGCGAGCCTATCGAGCGTGTTTCCATTGACGTTCCCACCGATTATGTCGGCGCCGTCATAGAAAAGCTCGGCCAGAGAAAGGGCGATCTGCTTGAGATGTCGAGCCACGGCTCACGTTCCAGACTGGAATACAGAATCCCGACGAGATGCCTGTTCGGCTACCGCTCCAAGTTCATGACCGATACGAGAGGCGAGGGTATCTTAAACTCCGTATTCGAGTCCTACGAGCCTTACAAGGGCGAGGTAATCATGAGATTCACGGGATCGCTTGTCGCCTCCGAGCCCGGCGTAACGACCTCCTACGGCCTTTACAACTGCCAGGACCGCGGCAGACTCTTCCTAGGTGTCGGTATGCCCGTATATGAGGGCCAGATTGTCGGCGAATGCCCGAAGCAGGAGGACATCACACTGAACCCCTGCAAGGAAAAGCACCTTACCGCCGTGCGTTCCACAGGCGCCGATGAAAAACTCATTCTTACTCCTCCCGTCATCTTCAGCCTTGAAGAGGCAATCGAGTATATTGCAGAGGACGAACTCATTGAGGTAACTCCCAAGACCATCAGACTCCGCAAGAAGATTCTCAATACCGAGACAAGACTTAAGTGGCAGGCAAGAGTCAAAACGGGCCTTATAGGCTGACAAAAAGGCAGCTCGAACGAGCTGCCCTTTTCTCCGGAGTGCTAAGCCGCTACCGG
>JAKSPQ010000109.1 GCA_024404665.1 Clostridia bacterium | reverse complement strand
AAAGAAATGAAAAAAGACAGGCAGCACAACAACAGCAAGTACACACCGGAGTACAAAAAAGAAATATGTCAGTTAGTCGTCAGTACAGGAAGTTACGGGGGCGTCAGTCGGAGAAGAAATGGGAAAGTGCTAAGCCTGAGCAAAGCCGGAGGGGCCCCGGATGCCCTTATGACAATGGATGTGCCCTAAGTTTTTTTGCAACTGCCAAAAAAGAATTGGTCAATTTTCAGCGCAGTCCAAACCGCGGGGCATTCATTTAGTGACATGTCCGAAGATGGCTACGTCCTTCGCAAAGAAAATTCGCCTCCCCAAAGACCTTATTTTATTAATGATTCAACGGAAATTACCTAGATTTTCGTTCGGAAAAAAACAGCATTTTTATGTTGACAAAAACAGGACTGAGCGGTTTTATATTGATGTAGGGTATAATGTGGTGAAATAAAGCCGAGCATTATAATTAAAGAAAAAATACAAAAAAATGCCGAAAATATGAACATTTTTTTGATTTTCCTATTTTCAAATCAATAAAAATATGATATAATATAAACAAGGTTTGAATAAACGGAGGATTTTTTTGCTTGTATACCAAGATTCTGATTGTTGACGACGATAAAAATATATGTGATATGCTTGAGCAGTACCTTTCCAAGGAGGGATATGACACAAGATCCGCATCCGAAGGATACGAAGCGCTGGACCTTTTCAGAAAATACGACCCCGATCTGGTTCTGCTGGATATTATGCTTCCCGGCAAGAGCGGCAAAGACATTTGTACTGAAATAAGAAAGACTTCTCAGAAGCCGATAATCATGATCACCGCAAAGGGCTCTGTTGTCGATAAGGTCGTGTGTCTTGAGCTCGGAGCGGATGATTTCGTTGTAAAGCCCTTTGATATGAATGAGCTCTTCGCCAGAATGAAGGCGGTTCTTCGTCGCTGTGCCGTTATCGAGGAGGTTACCGACGAGGAAATCATAAGATTTGACAGAATAGAAATTTCCAAGGCGAGATATGAGCTCAAAATCGACGGCAAGTGCATTGACATTCCTCCCAAGGAGTTGGATCTCTTGTATTTCCTTGCTTCCAACTGCAACAGAGTATTTACCCGCGATCAGCTTCTCGACAAGGTCTGGGGCTTTGATTACCTCGGCGATTCCAGAACGGTTGACGTTCACATTAAACGTCTTCGCGAAAAGCTTGAGGGGCTCTCGGACAAATGGCAGCTCAGAACGGTCTGGGGTGTCGGTTACAAATTTGAAGTTAACTGACCGTATAAGGATATCCATCATGATTGCCTTCGGCGCAGGAGATACAAGCCCTCTGTGCCGGAGGCAATTATAATAGAAATGCCGGGGGCAGGATCCCATGCACATTTAACATGTTTTATATTCGATTACCTGCGTCGGCTCTCGCCCTGATTCCTATCTTTATCCGAAGGGAGGACGGAAATCATTATTAACGACAGAACTAATACCGTTTTCACCGAAAACAAGCGTCTTTTCGGGAGACGGTTTACATTGTTTTTTATTTCATCGGTTGCGGCTTTTGCTGTTTTGCTCTCGGCAGAGGTTTTGGTTTTCTGCTTTGCCGATAAGACAGTCTCATTGCTTGTTTCCTTTTTTGCAGTGCTTCCGTTATATATGCTGGTTATGGCACTGCTTTCGTTCAGGCTTTGCTCAGAGCTGAAAAAAGAGCGTTATGAAACCATAGAAAAACCGCTTTCAGCTATCAAAGAAGCTCTTGTGAAGTGCAAAAACGGAAATATTACCGAAAGCATAGGCATTCCTCATGATTCCGCTCCGGAAATCTCAGAGCTCTGCGATGCCGTCAACGGCATGCTCTCGTCCGTCAGAGCGCTCGATAAAATGAGATCGAATTTCATGTCAAGCGTTTCTCATGATATGAGAACTCCAATGACAACGATATCCGGCTTTATTGACTGTATTCTTGACGGAGCAATAGCTCCGGAAAAGCAGGAGCAGTATCTCAGACTCATAAAAAGCGAGGTTATGAGACTGTCGAGGCTTGTGTCCTCGCTACTCGACATTGCCAGAATTCAGGCCGGCGACAGAGAGTTCATAAAGGAACCGTTCGACGTTTGCGAAACGGCCAGAGTGATTCTTTTTTCCTTCGAGAAGCTCATTGACGAAAAAAAACTCAATGTTGAATTTGATACGGATGCTGACAATCTCTTTGTAACCGCCGATGAAGACGCGATTCATCAGGTGATATACAATATTGCGGACAATGCCGTAAAGTTCTCGAAAACCGGAGGTACTCTGGAGTTCTCGCTTAAGCGCGACGGCAACGGAGGAATAGAAATATCAGTAAGAAACGAGGGCGAAGGGATTCCGTACGAGGATCAGCCCTTTGTGTTCGAAAGATTCTTCAAATCGGATAAAACCCGCGGACTCGATAAAAACGGGTCCGGACTCGGAATGTATATTTCAAAGGCCATCACCGATGCGCACGGCTCGGAACTGAAGCTTGAGAGCGTCCCCGAAAGCTTCTGCAGATTTTACTTCACACTGCCGGAGGCCGATAAACCAATAAACAGAAGGTTAAAACGATATGATTGACAACGATAAAATTAATGAACCCATGACGGAAACCGAAAAGGCTGCTGAAAACGCAGCCGGAAATGAATCCGACAATACTTCTTCGATAGGTGCGGAAGCACAGTCCGCAATGCCGGAGGAACAGGAAAACGGTATAACAGAAGAAGGTAAGGAAAATGCCGTTGCCGGATCCGAATGCGCCGGAGTATCTGCGGAGCAATGCTATGAATGGAGCTTTTTTGCGCAGCAGAACGCCGATGCCGTAAAGGAAAAGAAAAGCAGAAGACGGGGAGCCGCGGTTTATGCGGCGGTTGTCACAGCAATGTTCCTTATTTGCTTTGCCGCACTTATCGTGCTGCTTATCACCGGCTACAGCGGCGGAAACGCAGCCGGCGGCGCAGGCGGTAACCGAATCATATATGTAAGGGAATATGACAGCGAGTCAGGTATTTTAACGGTTCCGGAGGTTGCGTCAAAGTGCATCCCGTCCACTGTCGGTATTTCGATTACCACAAAGACCGGCGTCGGAACCGGTACCGGTATCATCATGAGCGATGACGGCTACATCGCGACCAATTATCACGTAATTGAAAACGCTTTGTCGATAAAGGTCATTCTGCATGACGGAACCGTGTTTGCCGGGAGCTACATCGGCGGAGATCAGCTTTCAGATATCGCGCTTGTAAAGATTGAGCCGAAGCTCAAAAAGCTGACTCCCGCGGAGTTCGGCGATTCGGACGGCCTTCTCATAGGCGAGGACATAGTAGCGATCGGCAATCCGTCAGGACTCGAGCTTGCGAATTCGGTTACCAACGGAATCGTTTCAGCCATCAACAGAGACGTAAAAATTTATGACAGCAACGGACTTGTCCAGAAGAGAATGACACTTATTCAGATTTCGGCAAACCTGAATCCGGGTAACTCCGGAGGTCCTCTCATTGATATGTACGGCAGGGTTGTAGGCATAAACACTATGAGACTTGCCGAAACCTACGAAGGAATCGGCTTTGCAATTCCGATTAACGGGGCAATGAAGATCTTAAACGAGATTAAGAAAAACGGTCATTACTCCGGCTCCGATGTTGCCGAAAAGGGAGTATCTTTAGGTGTCATATGCACCGAGGTAGAAAAGGGCGCCGCGGTTGAAATGACCGACGGTCCTGCCTTTATTCCTCCCGTGACCGGAATCATGATTACCGATGTAACCGTAGGCGGAAGCTCCGAGGGATTACTTAAGCCCTTCGACATTATCGTTGCCATTGACGGAAGCAAGGTCGAATACGTCTCCGAAGTCAGAAGCATTCTTCTGAATCATCATGTTGGAGACGTCCTCACGCTTTCCGTATTCAGAGAAGGCTCAGAAGTTAAAATAAACATCACTCTGAAATAATAGTTTACCGAAACGGTTCGTGAACAAAAACCGGGTGCGCAAATTTAAGTCCGTGACTGAATTTGCACACCCGGTTTATGTTACTTTTTGTTCTTGGCTATTTTTGACATTATGGAATCGTAGGAAAGTCCGAACTTGTCCGCAATATCTCTCGCATAGCTCTTACCGTCCGGTTTGGCCCTGTAGATCTTGAAGGATCTCTGGCCCTCATTCATACCCGCCACCAGTGTGTCGATGGGCTTACCGCCCTCATTAGCCGTCTTCTCGTTGATTTCGGGAATTATGGCGGCAAGCTCATGAAGGTGAGTGGAGAAAAGAGTACGGCAGCCGGCTACCGAAAAGCCGGAGAGAACCTCGGCAGCAATATACGAGGCCTCATACGAGCCGGTGGATGACAGGGACTCATCAAGGAGAACGAGAGAGTGCTCGGTGACCTGCTCAAAGATTTCGCAGAGTCTTGCACATTCCTCTCCGAGACGGCCCTTGTCGATGGTGTCGTCGGCTCCGGTGGGAAAATGAGTGAATATTGCATCTGCAGGGGAGATTACAGCTTCCTCGGCAGGTACCGGCATACCGAGCTGCATCATGGCCTGAGCGATGCCGATGGCGCACGTTATGACGGATTTTCCGCCGCGGTTGGGTCCCGATAAAACATATATTCTTGCGTTTTCGTCAAAATCTATGTCGTTTGTAACCGATGAGCCCGTAATCTTCAGTGCGACCTGAGGATTGTAAAGACCGCGTGCCCTAAATGCGCAATCCCCGATGGGAGCAATCTCCGGAGTGCAGAGGGAGCAGCCCTTGGCCTCGAGCGCCTGCATGAGTCTTACGCCTTTTATAAGGAATTCGATTTCCGGTACGAGTCCCAGAAGAAAATCGGTCTTTTCGAGTACGTATTGCTGAATAATCTTTTTCCAGGATCTGAGCGAGGATTTGTAAACATCGTTGATTGCGGTATTGAAGGCTCTCGACAGAGCTGCCTTTTGGTTCTCGCTTTCCTTCTTGCCGAAGGGCACAAGAGAAGCTATGCAGGTGTATTCGTCGTCCTTGAAATTGAGTCTCAGGATTTTCTCGAGTACATCGCCGGATCTGAAGGCTTCCGGATTGATTGAAAGAACGCCGGCCTCTGCGGGGCGCAGCTGGGCATCGAGGTTGACGCCGACGGTTACGCTCTTTATCTCTCTGACGCGCTTTGTGAGCTCGCAGAGCCTCTCGTTGAGCTCGCTGTAATAATCGGACTCGGCCAGCTCGCTGATATAGTCGCAGAGCTTTATGAATGCCTCTCCGCGTAGTCCGCTTCTGACGGCGTTAAGACCGTCGTCCAGCGTGTCGACCGATGATATGTAAAGCTCGATTTCGGTAAGACTCGAAAGATAATCGTTTGTGTCTCCGCTGTCGTTTTCAAGTCTGCGAAGCTCGAGAATGTCACCGAGTATAGGCAAGAGACTGTTTAAGGTCTTGATAAGTCCCGGATTGTTAAGAATGTCGTTGAAGGTTTCCGTGCGGTACTTAATGACGGCTGGATCCATTGTGAAAAACTCTGAAAGGGCGCCGTTCTTGAGATTGAACACAGAAGCCAGTCCGAGCTCCTCCGTGACGAAATCGGATATGTTCGGACGGTCTTTCGATGAATAATGCGCTTCAAGCGCAGCTTCGTTCGGATATATAAGAGAAAAATGAGTAAGTTCCATTGGCGGTCTCCTGAATTAATAGAGTATTATCAGTCGTCATCCTCGTCATCGGTAACGGGTTCGACGTCCTCGCGGCCTACATCGGCGGCTTCTCCGGTTATCGATTCAAAAATTCCGGAAGAATCCGTTATTACCGCATCGGCGGAATCTTGCGCCGATGCGGAAAAAGCGGCTGGGGAATAGCCTGACAGAGGATTCTTGGTCATGGCTTTTTCGATTTCCTAATTGGATACGTGAGTATAAATCTGAGTTGTACCGAGCTGTTCGTGTCCCAGAATTTCCTTCAGAACTCTGACGTCTACGCCGCCCTTCTGATACATGAGCGTTGCGGCTGTGTGGCGGAGCTTGTGAACCGAAAGATGTCTGTAGCCGAGGCCTGCCTTATCGAGATATTTTTCAACTGTCCATTGAACGGCTCTGTTTGATATTCTTTCGCCTCTTGATGAAAGGAAGAGAGCTCTTGAGCGCGTATTGCTGTAGGAAGCGTCAAGACGTATCGGCAGATATTCCTCAAGCGCCCGTTTGCATGCGTCGTTAAGATAAATGATGCGCTCCTTATTTCCTTTTCCTATTACCCTTACGGATCTCAGCTGTCTGTCGATATCGCCCATATTTATGCCTACAAGCTCGGACAGACGCATGCCGCAGTTGAGGAAGAGAGTAATCATGGTAAAGTTTCTGAGCGCAGCGTTTTTCGGTCTTGCCTCGCTGTCGTTTCTTACGGTATCAAGAAGAAGCATTGATTCCTCGTAAGTGAGAAATTTCGGCAAAGCCTGACGTTTTTTCGGTGCTTCAATATCGGCTGACGGGTTGTCCTTTAAGAGGCTTCTCTTTGATGAAAGATACTTGTATAAGCTCTTTATGGCGGATAGCTTTCTTGCTCTTGCGGCCGGAGCATTTTTCAGATTTCTCTCACAGAAGAAGAGAAAATCGTAAATATCCGATTGCCTGATATTTTCAAAGAACTCAATATCTGCCGAAAAAATCGGAATCTGTTCGAATTCCGGTGTTCCGTATTTTATCCCGGCCTTTCCGGCTGAGATGAATCTGCAGAAGGTGCGGATGTCAAGCATGTATTCATTAATGGTTCTCGGTG
The DNA here is from genome assembly GCA_024404665.1 of Clostridia bacterium. Lineage (GTDB taxonomy): Bacteria > Bacillota > Clostridia > Oscillospirales > CAG-272 > CAG-390. The sequence continues at coordinate 1,192 of JAKSPQ010000109.1, read as the reverse complement.
AACAGCCCTGAATAACCGCCTTGTAATTCGCAAAATCACGCAGAATCTGAGGATATTCCTCAGGATTGTATTCGGTGCTCATTTTTATCCCCGGTAATAAAATAGAATGATAAAAAATAATAATCTCTTTCTGTACTAACATATATTATACATTATTTTTTTTTTTTTTTCAACCGGTTTTTGAAATTTTGTAAATAATTGTATGTACATTTTTGAAAATCAGATAATAAATAATCGATACGGGCGGTTTTACTTGAAAAAACAGCCGTTTTTTGTTATAATATTTTATATGTTATTAATCGCGCAAGGCGAAAGGATGTATTGTTAAATGAAAAACAACAAAATGTCTTTTTCCGAATTCTGGAAAAACTACTCCTATGCCGCAGTCAAGCTGCTTGTAACCCAGATTGTTCTTGCGATTTTCGGTATGACTCTTGCCATTTCAACCGGAAAAAGCAGAACACTGCAGTTAATCGTAAGTATTTTTGCGGTCCTTTTTTATCTCGTGATGGTATACACCGATATGTTCAAGCTCGGCTCTCAGGATGCCGTCAGGATCGAAGGGGACAGAAGAGAGTATGATTCGCTTACAGGTCTTAAAATTGCCGCGCTTGCTGCTGTTCCGGATTTAATTCTATGCATACTAAATATTCTCACCGTATTTCCCGACGGGTCGCTCCCCTCAAGAATCGGTGCCTTTGCACAGATGATTCATCTTTGGATTCAGGGCGCATACACCGGTATTCTTGCCACCAGGATAGGCGATGTCCCCATGAATACGCTCTGGTGGGCACATTTCCTTATTATCATACCGCTTCTTCTGGTTGCCTTCGCCGCATATTATGCCGGCGTAAACGATAAGAGATTCACTAAGGTGCTGATTCCCGAGAACCCCGAGGAAAAGGAAATCCGACGTGAAAAAGACAGACTCAACAAATGAAGGATGTTTCTTTATGAAGTATAACTACGTAATTTTTGATTTTGACGGAACGCTCTCCGATACATACCCGTGCTTTGCAGATGCTTTTGTCGACACCTGCAGACTGTACGGAGTGGACTGTGATTACAAAAAGGCTTACGATTTACTGAAAATATCGGTCGGAAACGCAATTCTGAGCTTCGACTTCGGCGCTTCATACCGTGAAGTCGACAAACATTTTCATGCATTTCACGAAGAACGCGCCGTAACGGA
>JAKSPQ010000108.1 GCA_024404665.1 Clostridia bacterium | reverse complement strand
ATCCCGGAGGGTCAGAAGCCCATAAACTCGGCCAGAGCGTCATATGCCGCACGCCCCTGCCGCGGAGGAGAGAGAATAGTTTCCGGCTGGGAGAAGATCGGCGACAAAACCGTATACACCTTTGTGATTCCGGACGGAATGTCGGCCACGGTTTCGCTGCTTTCACGCGGCGAACTGAATGTCAACGGTCTCGCGATGACAGAAGAGGACCTCTGCGCCTCAAGGGCCGGCGGGCGCGTCTCGTTTGAGCTTTCGGGCGGCACCTACACCGTGGAAACCCGCTGAGCTCCGAAAAAGGAACCCGGCTTTAAACCGTATTTAATAAAAATTATATAAAAAAGGAGTCTGTCCGGTACAGTGAACCGGACCTCCGCCGCGACAGGCGGAGAAAAGACAGACAATGCAGTGGACATCACTTAACACCGTAAGAGAGAAATATCTCTCGTTCTTCGAGTCGAAGGGACACCTTCGCCTCCCCTCCTACCCCCTCATTCCGCAGAATGACAAGTCTCTTCTGCTGATAAACTCCGGCATGGCGCCCATGAAGAAGTTCTTCACCGGCGAAGTCGAGCCTCCCCGCCGCAGAGTTACCACCTGCCAGAAGTGCATCAGAACCCCCGACTTCGAAAGAGTCGGACACACCGCCCGCCACGGCACCTTCTTTGAGATGCTCGGAAACTTCTCCTTCGGAGACTACTTCAAGGAGCAGGCTATTCCGTGGGCCTGGGAATTCCTGACCGAGGTCATGGAAATTCCCTCCGACCTTCTCTGGCCCTCCGTATACGAGAACGACGACGAGGCATACAACATCTGGAAGGACAAAATCGGCGTTCCCGAGAAGCACATCGTAAGACTCGGCAAGGAAGACAACTTCTGGGAGCACGGCCCCGGCCCCTGCGGCCCCTGCACCGAGATTTACTTTGACCGCGGCGAGAAATACGGCTGCGGCAGGCCCGACTGCAAGCCCGGCTGCGACTGCGACAGATACATGGAAATCTGGAACAACGTATTCTCCCAGTTCAACAACGACGGCAAGGGCAACTACACCGAGCTCGTTCAGAAGAACATCGATACCGGCATGGGCCTTGAAAGACTTGCCTGCGTAATGCAGGGCGTTGACAACATGTTCGAGGTCGACACAATCAGAAAGATCCTCGACAGAGTCTGCGAAATCTCCGGCAAGACCTACGGAAACGATAAGGATAACGATATTTCCATCCGTGTAATCACGGACCACACGAGAAGCGCGATGTTCATGATCGCGGACGGCGTCCTTCCCTCCAACGAGGGCCGCGGCTACGTTCTCCGCAGAATCATCCGCCGCGCCTGCCGCCACGGCAAGCTTCTCGGCATCGGCCGCGCGTTCATGACCGATACCGTAGCCGTCGCCATCGGCGAAAGCTGCGGAGCATATCCCGAGCTCTCCGAAGAGAGGGATTATGTCCTCACGGTGTTAGCCATCGTGGAGTAGCGCTTTGACGCCACCATCGATGCCGGCCGCTCGATCCTCTCCGGCGTGGTCGCCGCCACTGAGGGCGGACTTCTCTCCGGAGACGATGCCTTCAAGCTCTACGACACCTACGGCTTCCCCGTAGACCTCACCCGCGAAATCGCCGGGGAAAAGGGTCTCGAAATCGACGACGCCCGCTTTGGCGAGCTCATGCAGGCCCAGAGAGCCAGAGCGAGAGCCGCAAGAGGAAACATCGGCGGCTGGTCCGGCGAGTCCAAGCAGCTGCTTGAGAATCTACCCGAAACCGTATTCACCGGATACGAAGCCGATGAATCCGCCGCCAGAGTCATAGCTCTCATCGCGGACAACGGCGACGGTGCACAGAACGTCGATGAAGTAACCGAGGGCGAATGCACCGTCATCCTCGACAGAACTCCCTTCTACGGAGAAGGCGGCGGACAGGTCGGCGATACCGGCTGCATCACCGCCGACGGCATGCTGCTCACCGTAACCGACACCAAGAAAACCGACGGAGTATATCTCCATATCTGCTCTCTCGACCACGGCTCGGTCAAGGTCGGCGACACCGTAAAGGCAGCCGTGGATTCATTAAGACGCGAAGCCATCCGCCGCAACCACTCCGCTCTGCATCTGCTTCAGGGCGCTCTCAGAAAGGTCCTCGGCACACACGTCGAGCAGGCCGGCTCCTACGTTGACGAAAAGCGCGGACGCTTTGACTTCACTCATTTCTCCGCCGTTGAGCCCGAGGAGCTCGCAAAGGTCGAAAAGCTCGTAAACGAGGCCGTCCTCGCCGGAGCCGATGTCGAAACCATCGTAACCGATATCGAGGAGGCCAAGAAGCTCGGAGCGATGATGCTCTTCGGCGAAAAGTACGGCAAGGTCGTACGCGTTGTCAGAATGGGCGGCTTCTCCACCGAATTCTGCGGCGGTACGCACGTTTCCGACACCTCCCGCATAGGTCTTGTTCATATAGTATCCGAGTCCTCCGTCGCATCCGGCGTACGCCGTATCGAGGTCGTTACCGGCGCGAACGTTCTCTCCTTCTTTGCCGAGAAGGACAGACTCATCGCCGATACCGCCGCGGAGCTCAGACTCCAGAACGTATCCGAGCTCGCAAAGAAGGCTGCCGCCGTCGTTGCGGAGCTCAGTGCCGCAAAGCGCGAAATCGAGTCCCTCAATTCGAAGCTTGCCGCAACCAAGCTCGACTCAATCATGGCCTCGGCCGTATCGGTAAAGGGCATAAAGCTCGCAGTAGCCAAGCTTGACGGAATGGCTCCCGACGTTGCCCGCTCCCTCGGAGACGAAATCAGAACAAAGAATCCCGGAATGGCAGCGGTTCTCGCCGCCGGAACCGATGGTAAGCTCAACTTCATCGCCGTTGCGGGCGCCGATGCCGTAAAGGCCGGAGCTCACGCCGGAAAGCTCGTTTCCGCAGTCGCTGCCGTTACCGGCGGCAAGGGCGGAGGACGTCCCGATTCCGCCATGGCCGGAGGACGCGACGCGTCAAAAACCGCGGAGGCTCTCGCCGCCGCAGCCGGCATTCTCGAAGCGATGCTGAAGTAATACGGCCGCGTAGACGGTTCAAAAAAAGGACAGGTGATAAAAATGCTTTTAATGTCTAACAACCAATGGAAATGCGATAAAAACGCCGAATGGTGGATCAACAACGGTCTCGACTGCTCCGCGGAGGCGAGAGTTCCCCTTCTCGTAAAGGCTTATAAGGAAGTAATGCCCGACATTCTCGGTCTCCAGGAGGTCTCCATCCGTCAGGCTGAGCTCATGATGCAGGAAATGGGCCGCATCGAGCTCGATGACGGAACCGTCGCGAAATACGAATACGTATCCGGCGGCGACACCCCCATCGTTTACAGACGCGACAAGCTCAAGCTTCTGGAATCCGGCTTCTTCAGATATACCGAGGCCATTCCCGGACTTGAGGGCAAGTTCAACAACTCCGAAACCAAGTCCTACACCTGGGGCGTTTTCGAGTGCAGAGAGTGCGGCAAGAAGATTGCTCTCATGTCCACTCACCTCTGGTGGAGATCCTCCAATCCCCAGGCCGCAAGCTATCAGGCGTTCTCCGACGAAGCCAGAGAATACCAGATCAAGCAGGCAATGGCAAAGATGGAGGGCGTCATGGCCAAATACGGCTGCCCCGGCATCATCATGGGCGACTTCAACGCCATTCTCGATTCTCTCTGCCTGAAGGCCGCCTTCGCTGCCGGATGGAAGGAGGTCCACGATATCTCCGTCGGCGAGACCGACAACACCCGCGGACATCATCCCTGCTCACCACGCGGCTTCTCCCGCGATGCGGGCGGCGAATTCAGACACGCCATAGACCACATCCTCATCAAAAACGAGGGCGATTCCGTCGTGGAATGCTTCAAGAGACTCACTCCCGAGTACTTTGACGCCGTCTCCGACCACTATCCGCTCTACATCGATCTTTCGCTTTAATTTTACCGAACAAAACCTGACGCCGGGACAGCTGATGTGTCCCGGCGGGATCAAGGAGACTAACCATGATAAAATTCGGAACCGGCGGCTGGAGAGCCGTCATCGGTGATGATTTCACCAGAGAAAACATAGAAAAAGTTGCAGCCGGTCTCTGCGAGATTATGCTCAGGGACGGAACCGCTGACAAGCCCGTAATCATCGGCTACGACAGACGCTTCCTCTCCCAGGCGGCCTCGCGCTGGTTTGCGGACGTTCTCGTATCCTACGGCATCGACGTAAAAATCATGAAGCGTTCGGCTCCCACCCCGCTCGTGATGTACATCGTAAAGGCCGAGAATCTTCATTACGGCGTGGAAATCACGGCGAGCCACAACCCCGCCGAATATGACGGAATCAAGATCATCGTAGAGGAAGGCAGAGATGCCCCCGCCTCGTTCACAGACAGACTTGAGGGCGTCATAGAGCGCCGCATAAGATCCGAAAAGCCGGAGGTTCCCGGATCCATAGAGGTATTAAAGACTCCGTTCAACGGATTCCTGGACTCGATTTTAAGCAGGCTCGATCTCGAAGCAATAAAGAATTCCGGCATCAGAGTACTGTTTGACAGCATGCACGGCTCCGCTACGTACGCTCTCATGACCGTTCTCTGCACCGCACGCTGCACTCTGGATACCATAAATACCAACAAGGACGCCTTCTTCGGCGGAGCCAATCCCGCTCCGGCCGCCGAGCTTCTCGGACAGCTGCGCAACCTTGTAACAAGCGAAAAATACGACCTCGGCATAGCCGTAGACGGCGACGGTGACCGCGTAGGCATCGTAGACCCCTCCGGAGCCTATCTCAGCGCCAACCAGATCCTCGTGATGCTGTACGGCTACCTGCACGAATACAAGGGCTGGAAGGGCCCCGTAGTGCGCAATCTTGCGACGACGCACATGCTCGACAAGCTTGCCGCCTCCTTCGGCGAGGAATGCTATGAGGTTCCCGTAGGCTTCAAGTACATCTCCTCCAAAATGGACGAGGTAGACGCCGTTCTCGGCGGAGAATCCTCCGGCGGTCTCACCGTAAGAGGCCACATCAACGGCAAGGACTCCATTTACGCCGCCTCCCTCTTTGTCGAGATGCTGGCCGTAACCGGAAAGACTCCCTGCGAAATCTGGAACGAATACGTAAAGCAGTTCGGATCACACGTAATGTGCGAATCGAACCTGAAGTTCGCCCCCGAGGACAAGCCCAGAATCAACAACCTCATCATGACGGAAAAGAAGCTCCCCGTGTTCCCCAAGGAAGTCGAACGCGTAAATTACGAGGACGGCTGCAAGGTATATTTTAAGGATTCCTCCTTTGTAATCTGCCGCTTCTCCGGCACAGAACCGCTTCTGCGAATCTTTGCCGAATCCGAATCCGCCGAGATGTCGGAGCAGCTCATCTCCTGCATGAAGGACTTCTGCCTCTGAGCTCCGTTCACATAAGCTCTGTTTACCTTTAATCGCGGCCCCCGTGTATCCGGCAGGAACGCCTCACGGCACGGACGACGCGCTCCCCCGAATCAAACCAGCTGCCGCAGCAGCGAAAGGAATAAAAATGAATGTTATTATTGCCGAAAGCTATGATGAGCTTTCAAAAATTGCCGCAAATATCATAGCCGGACAGATCAAAGAAAAGCCCGACTCCGTTCTCGGCCTTGCAACCGGCTCCTCTCCCGTAGGTATTTACAAAGAACTCATTGCCAAATACAACGCCGGTGAGCTTGATTTCTCGAAAGTACAGAGCGTCAACCTCGACGAATACGTCGGCCTCGCTCCCGAGCACGAGCAGTCCTACAGATATTTCATGAACGTCAATCTCTTCGACCACGTCAACATCGACAAGTCGAACACCCGTGTTCCCGACGGCCTCGCCGCCGATACGGACGCCTTCTGCAAGGCCTACGACGAGTACATCGACTCCATCGGCGGAATCGATCTTCAGGTACTCGGCATAGGTCCCGACGGCCACATCGGCTTCAACGAGCCCGACGATCACTTCACTGCCGGCACTCACGTAGCCGTCCTTGAGGAATCCACCGTCGATGCCAACGCCCGCTTCTTCGAAAGCCGCAACGATGTTCCGAAGACCGCCATCACCATGGGCATGAAGGGCATTATGACCGCCAAGAAGATCGTCCTCGTCGCCAACGGCGCAAACAAGAAGGACGTCCTCTTCAAGGCAATAAACGGCGATGTAACTCCCCGCATCCCCGCTTCCCTGCTCCAGCTCCACAGAGACGTTACAATAATCTTCTCAGAAAAATAATAAGAAACACCACAGTCGGAGCAGTCCTGCGATTAACCGCAGGACTGCTCCGGCTGTGGCTTGTTTTACAACGAATATTCCATTTCATGCCATACGCAGCCGCCCCACACGGAGTCGGACGTGCCGTTGTCACGGTAGCCCATCCCCTCGTACATCTTCACCAGATGATCAAGGCAGGTAAGATATACCTTCCCGCAGCCGCGCGCCCTCTGCTCTTCGATAAAGCGGGCCATCAGCGCGGTCGCCAGTCCCTGACGCCTGTACTCCGGCCGCACATCGAGCCCTAAGATCATCACGTTCTTCCCTCCCGGGACGTGCGCATCGATGTCCGTAAAGAACTTGTCGGTAAAGCGGGTATCATCGGTGGCCACACCGTTGCAGAAGCCCGCTATGAGCCCCGTAGAGCGGTCCACGGCCACGAGGAAGTACTCTGATGCCTTATCGAACCGCCTCTGCATATCCTCGGGCCTGCAGGCCTCGTTGGGCGGAAAGCATATAAGCTCCGTCTCCACCGCTCTCGCCCTCTCCGCCGCGTTATCCGGATCCAAATGTCTGAACACAAATCTTCCGTCTTCTTCCGCCGCAAGTCTGTCGACATATTCCGCGATTTCCCGCCAGTCTCTGACCCTTACAATGCCCTCGCGTTCATCGTCGACGAATCTGTTGTACGGCGCGTCGAGCAGCACTCTCGCATACTCTCCGCCCAGAAGATTATGGACACCGTCGTCGATGAGAACATCCGCCTTCAAGAGCTGCTTGTGATGCGTCACGATGACGTCGTTCCACGACATGAACGGAAAATACCTTTTCAAAAACAGGTCCGTCTTGGGCGCAATCTGATAATAGTGCGCTGCCGTCGCGATGAACACCGTGTGCCCCTCCTCGCGCCAGCGCGCCATCGTCTCCGCCGCCCCCGGCACGGGCGGCACGTCTCTCCAGAACTCCGGGTCATGCAGCGCCTTCTCGATCTGCTCCGTCGTAAGACCTACAAAGGTCTCCCTCATGTCCCACGAATGCAGGTCCTCCACCGTCTTGTCAAACCCGTAATCCCTGTTTATTCTTTCCACCCACCGGGGCATAAAATCCTCAATTGTCCCGTCCCAATCGACGAGGATTGTAAGCTTTTTCATATGTTCACCATTGTTTTCATTTTTTAGCCGGTCCGCGATGTCAGATGGCCGCACCCTCCGGACATCACATCCGGAGGTTTTCTTTTTCTGCGTATTTCAGAACTTCACGACCACGGGCGCCGATGTAAACGACGAGAACGTCGCGACGGCGTCCTTAATATAATACACGACGGTGTTGCCGTCATTCTCGTCATACATAGCCCTCAGCGACGGATACGCATCCAGCATCGACTTTCTCGCCTCGACCCTGTAATCCTCCTGCAGCTCTCCCGCGACTCTCAGCCACTGCCCGTCCTTGAACGCGCAAAGCTCCACTCTGGGATTTGCCTTAATCTGCTCCGCCACAGGCTTGTATCTTCCCGTCTGAATATACAGACGTCCCTCAAAAACATTCACCGTCCCGAACGGCCTCACTCTCGGCTGCTTGTCCTCGACCGTCGCCAGATAATACGTTCCGGCTTCCTTAAGAAAATTGTAAACACGTTCCATTTTTTGATTCTCCTTAAAAAACTAATAATTAATGAATTGTTGGTTAATAATCTGTTACTCGTTGATTTTTCACGAAAACTTCTATTTCAATAGAAAGCTTCGTGAAAAAAGGTTCATCTTTTAACATCTCACATTGATTAATTTCTTCTTGTTTATAAGCATCAAATGTATTACTGTCTATTTC
>JAKSPQ010000107.1 GCA_024404665.1 Clostridia bacterium | reverse complement strand
ACATAGGCGGAGACGTAGCCTGTCGCATCGAGAGCGCGGCGGACGAGCTCGCGCTTGCGCGAGGTAATTCCGCAACACGGGTGCATTTCCGTAAACAAAAGGCTGCCGTGAGGCAGCCTTTTGTGCCGTAAAAAATCAGTTTTCGGGATCTTCTTCGTTTTCGTCGAAATCTTCGTCCTCAAAGGCGTCGATGTCGTCGTCTTCGTCATAATCCTCGTCATCGCCGAAGAGGTATTCCTCAACGTCTCCGAGGTCCTTGTCGACTTCGTCGACGTACTCGGACAGATAGTTGATATCCTCGGCGTTGCCTTCGATTTCCGCGGTCATCTCACCGAGAAGATCGATGATGGCGGTGAGAAGCTTTCCTTCGGCCGTGGTCTTGTCATAGTTCAGCCCCTCGGCGAGCCCCTTGAGATAAGCGGCCTTTTCCTTGAGTTCCATTTTATGCTCCGATAACCGGTCTTACTTGGAAGAACGGGAGAGATACTCGCCGGAACGGGTATCGATCTTGATGACCTCGCCCTCGGAGATGAAGAGCGGAACCTTAATCTCGGCGCCGGTCTCGAGAGTGGCGGGCTTTAATGTGTTGGTGGCGGTGTTGCCGGCAAAGCCGGGATCGGTCTTTACGACCTCAAGGTCAACGAATGTGGGAGGCTCAACGCTGAATACCTTGCCCTTGTAGGAAACGAGCTTGCACATCATCTCTTCCTTGACAAACTTGAAGGAGTCGGGAAGGACATCCGCGTTAAGGGGAGTTGTGTCATAGGTTTCCATATCCATGAAGTAGTAGAGTTCTCCGTCGTTGTAGGAGTACTGCATGTCTTTTCTTTCGATGAAAGCGCTCTCGAACTTATCTGTGGGGCTGAAGGATCTTTCGATCACGGCACCGGAGATGACGTTCTTCATCTTGGTGCGAACGAATGCTGCGCCCTTGCCGGGCTTTACGTGCTGGAATTCGATAACCTGGAAAACGTTACCGTCCATTTCGAATGTAATGCCGTTTTTAAAATCGCCGGCTGTTACCATAGGTGTGTACCTCCATAGAGTTGCAAAATATAAATACATAGTATTTTACCATATTTTTTTACGTTTTGCAATAGATTTTTACTCAAATACGTATTTTTTTTGAAAAAACGCACTTTTTTCCCAATTTACCGAGCGCTTTTACGGATAAGAACAAACGACAAAAGCTTGTGGGAGTTGTTAAGGAAAAGATACATTCTTAGAGGATGTAATCGTCCGGATTGTATAGTTGTTCGTCCATTCAACATCCTTGGTTATTTGAATCATTTTCGGAGAGGCAACCACAACTGAGTTCTTAATGGTTTCCATTAGGTTATCGTTTGGCCCAAAGTATGAGGAGACGCCGATCCTATAAATGTTTCCGGTGTCGGAAATCCAAAATAACTGATTAAGCAGTCCTGAACTTGAGTTAAGATGGCATATTCCATGCGGCTTCCCGATAAATGAAGTTAAATCATCTAATGTTAATGTGCTTATATTATTCAACTCACTCAATAATCTATCCGCGGGTTTGTTTTCATGGTTCAAATCAAAAAAAATGTCCTGCCATGGTCCAATTGAATCCGATGTACTGCTGTCTTGCGGCACTATTGGCAGATTAATTAAGTAGCTTTCGTCCGGAAATTCAATGTCGCAATTTACGGGATGACACCAAGCTGCATAAGAATGCATCAATTGATCATATGTGTTAATAAATGATTCTGTTGAAGCTTGGGGCACATAAAATCGAATGCCGAATGTCTTTCCGGTGTCAGTTACCCAAACCAAGGTGTCCGGGTGTCCGGGTCTGAAGCCGTGAGGCTTTCCTAAAAGATCAATAGCATCTTTGAAAGAGGTCTGCCATTGCTTCCACTCCAACTCGTGCCATTCTGAAGTTACTGCTATAGATTGAATCAAAGATTCGCTTTCAAAATGTTCTTTGGTTAGGTCAAACAAATCACTTAGCTTGGGATTATCGATATCAACAGCCACGGCATCCGTTGTGATATTGTCAACCGTAGATCCCTCAGGAACCGAGGTGTTATCCTCCTTATCGGTCGCTACCGGCACAGTGTCTTCGGATGATGTCGTTTCTCCCGGAACGAGTGTGTTATCGATATCGGACGTTGATATACTGTCGGCATCTGACGTGTCGGTTGGCTTCACCATATTCGTACACGAAGCAAGCAATGAAGCGATGATTACAAATAACAATAATGTGCTTATTCGTTTCATATCTAATTCCTTTTTATCTAATTCCTTTTATAAGTTCGGGTCGGTGATGCGAAAATACTCGATTCGGCTGTCATAGAAACCTGTAATGCCATCCATTGACCACCCTATCGAATCATCATCAGTCGGAAGATTATTTCCAAGAATTTGGCTATACGAATCTATTCCATGTTTGTTAGCCCACTCACCCGATGATGTTCGATACCAAAAATGATAATCTGCAAATACATATGTATTAATATCGCCTTCGGAGTGTAATCCTACCCGCATGGCTACAAGCCATTGATTGTCACTCAAAGTTGCATTGATGCCTCCTTGGTTTGTTACGCACTCCCAATTGTTTTCTCCAATAGCATCATCCAAAAAAACAGATAAATTCGATAATGCTATTTCAAGCAAGTCATCAGGTTCAGCAACTCTCAATGCCATATTATAAACATATTGATTATCCCACAAAGATATGTTAGTACAGTTTGTTATATTAAAAGCATACCCCAGGCAATTCATCTGACTGTAAAGCGGATCATTCCTTGAGGATATCTCAAGATAATCCCTGCAACCATAGTACATTGCTATTCTTACGGTCCAGTACCATACCCAGGGCGCTCCCTGGTATGTCACTCCGACTTTTACCTGGCCTGAATACAAGGTTGTCAATACTCCTGTCGATGTATTTACGGTTGCTTTATCTGTTGAAGTATAGCTTGTACTTGACACGCTGTATGTTACGGGTCCGTTGACTCCTATCCTGCTGCTGTACATGCAGACTTTTAGAGCATAATTTCTTCCCGTATATACCGCTCTCGGCATTGTTACCGCAGTTACTCCGTCTATTTCAGCTCCGGTGTACTCTTCAAGTATCCAATCGGATAATGAGGTTGCCGGTCTTATCGCTCGGACTTCAGCTCCGTTTGTCGTTCCGGCTGCACTCAGATATCCTCCGTTATCAATGAATGCGTTTTGTATTCTGTATGTCGTGCTTCCGGTGTTTCTACGTATGGCCCATCTCTGCCACTGAGTGAAGGAATACCATCCGTCACCTGAGGAAACCGTTGTTGCCGTAACCTGAGATGATGTACCCGCTGTCGACGGTGCATAGAGTCCGAGACCGGAATTTGTCATAAGGCGTATATTGTAATAATGGTCTGTTCCGTAATCCATTATGTATGTTATCTTGAACAGTTGATTGCGGCTGCCTTCGGATTTTGCACTTTGTGACAAGGTGGTCCCGGAATCCAATCCGGTTCCATTACACTCAAGATATTTTCCGCTCGAATAGTTCTTAAGATAATACACACCTTCAGTTATTTGCGGCTCGGAATAAACGGTTGTATAATATCCTTCATAATAATCTTCGTGTGTTTCTCCGTATTCCGATGATTCATCATACGTACTTTGTCTCAGATCAAAAGAAAAACGTACCGGGAACTCTCTATCATCGGAACTCATCCATTCGACGTCCGGAATTAATGAAATTCTGTACTTGCCGTCCGATACAATCTCCACGTCTGTATGCACGGAATCATTTGAGGAGCCTTCAGCATCGGTCATTATGATATGATTTATTGTGTAAAGGCTTTCGCCCGTTTTTTCGGATACAATAGTATATGTTCCGCCTTCCGTTCTTTTCAGTTCTGATCCTGAAAGATTCAGAATTACGGAATAACCGTAAGACCGTGAAGGATCGTTTATTACAAAGCTTTCTGTAATATCGTTTCCCGTTATTATGTACTCAATATCTGCGTTTTCAAGAAGACCGGTACATGTAACGGTGCTTTCGGATATGTTTGTTTTGTAATAATCTCCCGCTTGCTCTATGGAATATAAAGGTTCAACGGGAGCTATTGCTTTACCGTTTTCTACCGAGATGTCAGGCTGTTTTTTGTTTATCGTTTCGACCGTTTGCGTTACGGAGTAATCTGAGCGATTAATTGATACACTTACAACTGATTCTGTTAATGATACATAAAATGCTCCGTCTTTGGTTTTAAAAGATCTATAGTTTTCAGAAATTTCTGCGGGAATCAGTTCGTTGTCTATTATATTCCAGTTTCCATCAGCATCCTGTCTGTGAACAGGTCTTAAAAAAGATATGACCTCAGACAGTCCGTCGCCGAGAAAGAAATGAACTGAGTTTTCAGTGCGTCTTGATGATATTTCACGCAATGCGAGAGGAACAGACTCTTCAGGTTTGGCAACACGCTCGGGCTCCGGTATATCCGTATCAGGATTGTCCGATGCGAAAGCAAGAAGAGACAAGGATTCAAGTAGAAGCACGATGATTAATACGATAGAAAAGACTTTTCTGCTGCGTTTCATTGAGCGTTTCCTTTCAAACAATAATTATTTATTATGATAATAGATTATCAAAATCATTTCGACACTAATATTTTACCACTTTTACCCAAACAAGTCAAGAAGCAGTGATTGTTTCTGCTGTTTTCACAAAAACGGAGAGACGATTTGTTAAATTTGAACACTACAAATACTGCAAGCGTGAAAAATTACGGCACTTGACTTTTCTTGAAATATGTAGTATAATAATATATCTATTAAAATAGGCTAAATGTTTTTCATTATACGCGCGTACGCGTGTGCGCACGCATGTGTGCGAGGCGGCCGAAACGCCTGCGCGGACGGCGCGAAATAAAACACGGAAAAGGCAGAACATGAAATTTATAAGCGTAGGCTACGGAAATACCGTGGCGGCGGACAGAATCGTCATGATCGCAAGCCCCGAATCGGCTCCCGTAAAGAGACTGATAACGGTCTCAAAGGAGCAGGGCAGAGTCATCGACGTTTCCTCCGGCAGAAAAACACGGTCGGTCATCGTTACCGATTCCGAACACATAATCCTTTCGGCCCTCCAGGTCGAAACGCTCGCTGCCAGACTCGGCTCGGATATAACAGCCGAGGACGAAGGCTCCGACGCACCCGAAGCAGAAAAAAATAATTAACCAAGCAGAGGTATAAAAATGATTTTCCCGACAATCTCGAACCTTACAAAGGATCAGTTCAACCGCTATCAGCTCGCCATCGCAACAGCGAAGTGCGCCCGCATCATCACCGACGAATACGTCGAGCAGCGCCGCGAGGCCGATAAGAACACCACCGGAAACAGAGACGTCGACAGAGCCAACGCCGAAGCCATCGTCAATTCCGACTACCGCGACAAGAAGGCCGTAAAGCTTGCCATCGACAAGATCTACGCCGGCGAGTACGAAATCGTTGAGGACGATACCGTAAAGGCCGCCGAAGCTCCCGCCGAGGAGACCGCTCCCGCGGAAGAAGCCGCTTCCGACGCCGAATAATCCCCCCGGACATGACCTACGCCGGTATAAGAATACTCGATATGCCGGCAAAGGCCGACCGCGAATACGACTATGCGGTGCCGGCAGAGCTCAGCGGAAGCGTTCATCCCGGAAGCATAGTCAGAGTCCCGCTCAGAGGACGGCGCGAGGGCTGCGACGGCATCGTTGTCAGGCTTTCGGACTCCCCGGCGCCGGGCCTCGATCCCTCCGTAATCAGGGAGATGACCGCGGTCATGCCCGATTACGCGGCGCTTTCGGCATCGCAGATGATGACCGCGGAGTTTCTGTGCTCGTCAACTCTCTGCTCGTTCGGAGAGGCGGTATCCTCAATGATTCCGGCATCGGTGATAAAGGACACGCCCGAAAAAACCGAGAAGGTAATCGCGTTAAATCTCCCCGACGGTGAAATCGCCGCGGTGCTTTCCGGCGAAAAAACGGTCGTTTCGGGCTCGCGAAAGACAAAGATGACGTCTCCCGGTCAGAGAGCGGTGCTTGAATGTCTGCTCGAGGCCGGCGGTCCCATGAGGCTTTCCGATATTTACGCGGGAGGCCGCGCGGGCAGTGAAAACATCTCGGCTCTTGAGAAAAAAGGCCTCATCACGGTTTCAAGGCAGACCGTGGACAGGGGAATGCTAGCCGCCGGAGCCGGTTCCGGCAGCGAAAAGACGGAAATCCGCCTGAACGATGAGCAATCCGCGGCATATTCCGAGCTTTCGGCTCTTGCCGACGCGGGAAAGCCCGCGGCGGTGCTCCTTGAGGGCGTAACCGGCAGCGGTAAAACCAGCGTCATGCTGAAGCTCATAGACAGGGTTCTCGATTCCGGCAAGGGAGCGATTCTGCTGCTCCCCGAAATCGCCCTGACGCCGCAGACGCTGTCCATTTTCTGCCGCAGATACGGAGAAAGAGTTGCCGTAATGCACTCGGGCCTCTCCGCCGGAGAAAGGCGCGACGCGTACATAAGAATCAGATCAGGAGGAGCTCCGCTCGTCATCGGGACAAGATCCGCGGTGTTCGCCCCGCTTCCGAGGCTCGGACTCATCGTTATCGACGAAGAGCAGGAGCACACGTACAAATCGGATTCGTCGCCGCGATATCATGCGCGCGATGTTGCCCGCTTCCGCTGCGCGAAGGAGAACGCCCTGCTGCTTCTGGCATCGGCGACACCGTCGCTTGAAAGCAGATACAAGGCGGAAACCGGACAGTACAGACTCATAAGACTGACCAAAAGATACGGCGGAGCAGTGCTTCCCGCGGTTACGGTGGCCGATATGCGCGGAGAAATGCGCGAGGGCTCTCCGAATCCGATAGGCAGGGTGCTTGCCGCAAAGCTGCGCGAGACCTATGAGAGGGGAGAGCAGTCGGTGCTCTTTCTCAACAGACGCGGCTACAACAATTATATTTCGTGCGCGGGCTGCGGGGCCGCGTTTCAGTGCCCCGACTGCAGCGTTTCAATGACCTACCACGTTTCAAGAGTGGGAGGTCAGGGCATGATGGTGTGCCATTTCTGCGGAAAACGCATGCCGGTGCCCGAAAAATGTCCCTCGTGCGGCTCGGGACCGATGATAAAAATCGGCTTCGGAACCCAGAAAATCGAGGAAGAGCTCGACCGCATCGTTCCGGGCGCAAGGGTTTTGCGCATGGACGCGGATACGACATCGGCCAAGGACTCATACAATCAGATGCTCGGCCGCTTCCGCCGTCACGAGGCGGACATACTGCTCGGAACCCAGATGGTGACAAAGGGCCACGATTTCCCGGACGTAACGCTCGTGGGCGTGCTGCTTGCGGACGTTTCGCTGTATTACGACGATTACCGCGCGTCGGAGCGCACCTTCGCACTGCTGACTCAGGTCATAGGCCGCGCGGGAAGGCGCGAAAGGCCCGGCGAGGCTGTCATTCAGACAAACAATCCGGACCACGAAATCATCGCTCTTGCGGGACGGCAGGACTATGAGGCGATGTACAGGCGCGAAATAGCGCTCAGGCGCGCGCTGGTTTTTCCTCCGTTCTGCGACATTGCCCTGCTTACGCTGACGTCGTCGGACGAAAAGGCGGTGGTCGACGGAGCCCGCGGACTGTCACGCAGCCTCAGGGAGAAATCCGCTCTTCCGGAGTTCGGAAAGAAATGCCCGATGGTGGTGTTCGGCCCGTTTGAAGCGCCCGTTTACCGGGTTGAAAACAAGTACCGTATGCGTCTTGTCGTCAAATGCAGGCTGAATTCCCTTGCCAAGACCTTCTTTGCGGAGCTTATCGCACAGTTCAGGGCCTCGGCCGGAGGGGACATGACGCTTTCCGTTGATTTCGGCCCCACAAACCTTTGAAAATTAAATTAATTATTCGGAGATAAAATTATGGCAAAAAGAAAGATAGTAACCGAGGGCGATGAGGTTCTGCGCACAGTGTGCAAGCCCGTTCCTCAGGTTACGGACAAAACACGCGAGCTCCTCGACGATATGGTCGAGACGATGAGAGACGCAAACGGAGTGGGTCTTGCCGCGCCTCAGGTCGGCATTCTCCGCAGAATTGTCGTCGTCGAAACCGAGCCCGGCGTGGTTTATAAGCTTGTAAACCCCGTGATTACGGAATCCTCGG
>JAKSPQ010000106.1 GCA_024404665.1 Clostridia bacterium | reverse complement strand
CCAAACAACAGCAGAGCGCCAAAACCGAAAGGTTGAAGCGCTCTGCTGTTATTTACTGTATACGGTGTTATCACGGTTTCGGGCGGGTTATTTGCGGGGAAACAGCTTCATGAGCGTCAGTCTCATAATATCAAGCCGAGGTTCGACCGAATCAATGTCAAGATATTCATCCACAGTGTGGACAAAGGTTCCGCAGGGGCCGCAGGCGTCAACGGTGGGGCAGTCGTTGTGGGCGATGAAGTTGCCGTCGCTGCCGCCTCCGGTGGACAGCATAACGACCGGCTGTCCGAGCTCGCGTCCGGCCTCCTCCATGACCGCGATGACGGCGTTCGTCTTCTCATCGGGGCACATCGGCGGTCTCACGACAAGCTTATCGACGGTTATTTTGCATCTCGGATCGAACGGATGATTTTCCATATCCATAATTTCGGCGTCTATTTCCTCAAAGCGCTTCATTGTCATGCAGCGAAGGCTGATGGTGAATTCCGCGTATTCCGGAACCGAGCCGTTGTCAGCTCCTCCGTCAAACCGGCCGATGTTGATGGTCGTGCCCTCTTCAAGGATGAAGAAGCGCTCGTACAGCCTCTGAACCCATTTTGAAAGCTCGAGGACGGCGCTTGCTCCCTTTTCGGGGCAGACTCCGGAGTGAGCCGGTATACCCTTGCAGTGCACAAGATAGTTGGCACCGCCCTTGCGGAGGCTTACAAACTCGCCGTTGGCCCTTCCGGGCTCAAAGATAAAGCATCTGTCGGACTTCTTTGACAGCATGTCAAAGCGGTCGCGGGAATAGTCGCTTCTCTTCTCCTCATCCGAGTTCATGGCTATACAGAATTTAAAGCCTATTTCGTTTTCCTCAAGCATCCCCTTAATAAGATAGTAAAGAAGAACGTCGCCGCCCTTGCAATCGATGACGCCCGGGCCTCTCCCGCGGCCTTTCTCATCGATGGAAAACGGACGCTCGGCGGCCGTCCCGGGAGCAAACACCGTATCCATATGACCGACGAGGAGAACGTCATAATGCTCGTCATCGGTGTTCGTGACCGTAAGGAACGGACAGGCCTTAAAGCCGTCCTTGTATGTTATCTCGGTCTTGAGCCCCAGAGCATCGTATTTTTCCTTAAAGAAATTCGCGGTTCTGTTTGCGCCTTCCTCATAATAATGCCCGGAGTCAATATTCACGACCGTCTCAAGATCGCGGAGATAGTCCTTTATCTTAAAATTCTTCATTTTTATACCGCCGTATAAGTCCTGTTTTAATGCAGTGAGGGCCCGGGCTGCGACACAGAAATGCAGCGTCCGGGCCCGTATTTGTATATTTCAGTCTGTATTATTTAAGCATTGAAAGAAGCTCGCAGAGCAGCCTGTAGGTTCTTCCTATGGAAGCCACGCCCATTTTCTCGTTTACGGAATGGATGTCGTGAAGCTCGGGACCGAAGGAAATGCTGTCGAGTCCCGGAAGCTTTTCCGCCAGAATTCCGCACTCCAGTCCGCCGTGGGTGGCAAATACCGTGGCCTCGCCCCCGTAAACGCGTCTGTAAGCCTCAAGAGCGGTGTCGCGGAAGGCGGATACCCTCTTGAACTTCCACTCGGGATAACCGTCGGTTCTTTGTGTCTTACCTCCGAAGGCCGCAACGATTGTCTCAACCTTATCTGCAATTTCATGCTTCTGAGAAGCAACGGAGGATCTTATTGAATTGGCAAAGCGAAGAGCGTCTCCGTTCAGCTTGATAACTCCGAGATTCAGAGATGTCTGAACGAGCCCCGGCAGATCCATGCTCATGTGCTGCACTCCGTAAGGCAGCGTTACGAGCATAGAGAGCATGCGGCGGGTGCATTCGGCGGTAACGGGCTTCTCCGGCTTATCGCAATCCTCAAGAGTGAGTGTAAGACCGGGATCCGAAACCGCGTATTCGTCCGCGAGAATCGCCCTGTATTCTTCCGCAATCTTAATAAGTTCAGCCTTTTCGTCGGCGGGAACCGTAAATACGCTGACGGTCTTTGAGGGAATGACGTTTCCGAAGGAGCCGCCCTCAAAGGTGTCGAGTCTGATTTCGCAGCCTCTCTTCATTGCCGCAAAGAGAACTCTTGCCGCGATAAGGTGGGAGTTTCCGCGTTCCTTGTCGATTTCCACTCCGGAATGTCCTCCGAGAAGACCGGAAACCGTAAGCCTCATACCTACGGAGCAGCCGCAGGCAACTGTTCTTTCGACCGGGAACACCGTCTTTACGCCTATGCCGCCTGCGCAGCCGGCCGTAAACACGCCCTCCTCCTCGGAATCAAGGTTGATGAGAAGTCTGTGCTTTATAAGCGAGGGATCAAAGCCGAAGACGCCGTCCATGCCGCTCTCCTCGTCGACGGAGAAAAAGGCCTCTATGGCGGGATGCGGCAGAGTGTCGTCATCAAGGACTGCCATTGACATCGCGACGCCGGAGAGATCGTCTCCGCCGAGGGAGGTTCCGTCGGCCCACACGTATTCGCCGTCCGTCATGAGCTTTACGGGTGTTGTTTTCATATCGATGGGGTCGCCGGGCCTCTTTGCGCAGACCATATCGAGATGAGCCTGGAGAATGACGCCGGGTGCATTTTCGTAGCCCGGTGTTGCGGGCTTGTAGATGAAAATATTGTTGATTTTATCCTGAACGACGCGGAGCCCGCGCTCTTCCGCGAATTTTACGCAGAGGTCACTGATGGCCTTTGTGTTTCCGGAGCCGTGCGGCACGGAGGATAAATATTCGAAAAACTCAAATACCTTTGCGGGCTTGAGAGAAGAAAGAACTCCCATGTTAATAAACCTTTCAGAAACTATCGTTTTTCCGCCGCGGAGCGTTTGCGCTCCGCCGCAGTATATTTACTATAATATTATAACACTTTTTCGGATAATTGCAATGCTGTTTTTTAAAACCGGCCTGCCTTTTCGGCGTCTTTTTCCATGTCAGACAGGATGCTTTTTAATAAATTGGCAGGACAGATGCCGCCTGCATTGCCGACAGAGCCTCGGAAGGCCTGCGGAAAATCCGGGCTTCCGGACTCCGTTTCTGCCTTTTTTGATAATTACCGACACGTCTTACGAGCCAAGCCTCCGCCTTCCCTTCGGAATGCCAACAGGCCTTAAGGCTCAGAAAAATGATATGATTGCCGCCGATGTGATCATAAACATCTGGAAAAGCACCGCGCTTACCGCAGCCGAGAAGATTCTGTTTCCGGTCTTTTTCTTTACGAATTCGCCGACGGGAATGACAATAAGATACATTATTACAAGATTAACCGCCTGCTGGATAACGCCGGAATAGGATTTTATCACAAGATAGAAGCATACGAAGAGAAAGAGAGCGACATACTGCACGAGATTGTAAAGCAGCATGGCTCCGCGGCCGGCCCCGTGCTTCTTCAGCATGTCCGCCTCGATACCCGAAACATAATAGCCGACGGTCATGAGCGCTCCGCAGAATACAAGCCAGAAAAGTCTTATATTCATCGGCACAAGCCTGTACATGCTCGCCCTTGTGATGTATATTATAAGGCCCGCCGCCGCTGCGGCAATCGCCGCTGCCGGAAGGTACTGCCTGAGAAGCCTTTTCTTCAGTCCGTGCGTCCCTGTCTCCGGAGACTGCGGTGCGGTATCCGGAACCGCGGGGACTCCTTCCGTCCCTCCGCTTTCAGGGATCTCCGGCTGCGCCGCAGCCGTGTGTCCGGCGCCGCCCTTCGTGGCCCCCGTACCGAGCTTTCCGTAAGTCCCCTTCAGCTTTCCGCGGCGGTACATGAAAAGCATAACGAGTCCGTATCCCGCAATGAAGCACATATAAGGAATATTCATTACGGGAGAGCCGAAGGGCATGCAGACTGCAATGCAGCATATGACAAAGGCCGTCAGAATACCCGGAAGCCACATAAACAGCTTGGCCAGAAGCCATTTTTTCATGCTTCCGATCTGTATTTCAGGCTCCACCGCAGCCGTTGCGCAGCTGCCGTTCAGAGCCAGAAGCGTGATGAATATGCCCGCAAGCGCGGTGAAATAGCCGGCATATACCCAAAGAATCCTTGCGGGGTTGTAAACCGAGCGGTAGGACGCATCGCTCTCCGGCGAAATTCCCCTGTCCGTATTTATGATATCTTCAACGGAGAAATTTATATATGCCGCAAATTCAGGCGAGTACCACTGGTAGGAATGAAGTATTCCCGGAGTCACGCCGACGGAAACCCTGTCGCCGTTTCTGTTTATCCCGGTGACGGCATCGATGCTGCCTCTCTCGATTCCCGGATCGCCACCGAAGCGGCGGAAGAGCGCAAGAATATCATATGAAGACACGACGTCATCGGCGACGGAGCCGAAAAGATAGACATTGAAGCCGCGGATATAATCCTCGGAATAGCTTTTCCACGGCTCGCTCTCATAATCCTTCGTGCCTGCGAACAGGCTTGCCTGAGCGGAATGCTCGTAGTTTACCTCGGGTGACATGAGAATGATGTTCCGGATGGCGGAAACATCTTTAAGGATGTCTCCCGGGATCAGCGTTTCGCTTTCCCCGCAGTTTACGTCGTACATAAGCCTTACGAGCGCGCGGCCTCCCATTGAATGACCGATGAGGATGATATTCTCATAAGCTATTCCGGATTTTTCGTGAAGGAAGACGGCGGCATCGGCGATTTCCTTTGTAATCTTGTCGTTTTTCGCGTTATCGAAGCCGATTTTGCCGTCGCTCGATGCCTGACCCGAATAATCGAAAGTCATGACGCTCATTCCGTTTGAAACAAAGATGTTCGCAAACGGGCGGAGCTTCTGTCTGTCGCAGGAATAACCCGGGCACATAAGCACCGCGTATTCCGCTCCGTCCGCCTTATAATACGAGCCCTTCAGCATGACGGGACTGTCACCATAAGAGGACGGGAACGATACGGTCTCCTCATGGGACGTCGGTATGTTCAGGACAGCGGTAAATATTACCGATGCCAGAATCAGGCACAGGCCCGTAATTATTAAAGCCAAAGGCCTTTTGAAGGTCCCGGAGGACGCTCCGGATGTCGGTTTTTCAGTGCGGTTCATTCTCGGAAGTTCCTTTTCTTTGATTAAAATAAAATGGTATAAAAATGTCTGAAGTTAATAATGCCGGGGCATCGTCGCCCCGTAAGAAAGCCTTCATTCGCATTCAGGTATTTCCGGCTTCATCTCGGTTTGCTTCACGGCTTTTTCGGAGCCTTACTATTTTATCATAGTTTTTTCTTAAAATCAATTCTTTTTTAGACATCGGAGGCTTTCCGTTGCCGAAAAACATAAAGCGCCGCACGGCGGACAGTAAGCTATTCTTTACTCAGAGAAAGCATACGGACGCGTGCTTTTCCGTGTGCCGGGCATCTTCCGAAAGAAGCTCCGGAGCACAATTACGGGTTGACAAAGTCCTCTGATTTGATATATAATATATAATAAAATCTCATTATACTCTCTCTGTATTCCGCGTCCGCGCACGGCAAACGCGCGGACAAGCCTGAAAGGAACCAATTTTACACACTCCCGAACAGAACGGAAACGCTTTTCGGGAGCGGCAAGGAGAATAAACAATGCAGTTCAACGAAAACGCGCCGATCCTGTTTGTCATGGTCGGCATCATCGTCGCCGCCGTGCTTGCGCAGTCGGTCTTCTTCCTTATAAAGGCGTGGAGACACGGCAAAAAAATCGGAATGGATCCGAAAAAGCTGCGCAGAATCGCGCGCACGGCCGTCGTATTCACCATCGCTCCGGCGATCGCAATCGTAATCAGCGTAATCACTCTTGCGAAGGACCTGGGCGTTGCCCTTCCCTGGCTCAGGCTTTCCGTAGTCGGAAGCCTTTCATATGAAACCATAGCCGCCTCCAATGCGGAATCCGGCATGGGCCTCGTTTTCGGAACGGTTTCCTCACTGACCGCAAAGCAGTACGTCACTATTACGCTCGTTATGACGATATCGATACTCGTCGGCATATGGCTCGTTCCCCTGGTCGGCGAAAAGGTTCAGAAGGGAATGATCAATATCGGCAACCGCGATGCGAAATGGGGCGAGCTCCTTTCGTCATCCATGTTCATAGGCATGATATCCGCCTTCATCGGATACGTTTTCTGCGATTTCGCGGGCGTATTCGGAGGCGATACCACAGGTCTCATTCCGGTTCTGGTATTTGCCGTATCTGCTGCAGTTATGGGACTTGCAGGCTTCCTAGTAATGAAAAAGCCCGAATGGCACTGGGTTTCGGACTACGCCATTCCGCTCAGCATGATTGCCGGCATGGCCAGCGCGATTCCGTTCACCGCATGGCTCGGCTGATGCAGGGCGACCGAGAAAATGCACAGCAAAGACAATTCCTACATTCATTCCGTCCACGTTGCCGGACGCATCTGGAACATATCCGTAATGCTCCTTCTTCTGGCCTTTCCAATCCTCCTCTGCGTGATTTTTGAAACGCTGCCTGACTTTGCGGGTCTCGGAAAGGGCCTCCTCGCAACGGCGCCCATGTACTGGGCGGTCAGCGTAATCGAGGTCTTCACCTATGTCCCCATGCTCGGGGCCGGCGGCTCCTACGTCAGCTTTGTTGCCGGAACCATCTCGAACCTCAAGCTGCCCGTAGCGCTTAACGCTCTCGAGCAGGCGGGAGTCAGCTCCTCGAGCGAGGAAGGCGAAGTGGTCTCAACGATTTCAATCTGCGTTTCCAGCATTGTTACCACCATAATAATCATTCTCGGCGTGATACTCATCGCTCCTCTCTCGGGCGTTCTCGATTCTCCCGTGCTCGAGCCCGCCTTTGCTCAGATTCTTCCCGCTCTCTTCGGCGGTCTGGGCGTAGTATTCATCTCCAAGAACTGGAAAATCGCCGTAGCCCCCTGCATTCTCATGCTGATTCTCTTCATCGCGGTTCCCGCTCTCAATGCGGGCACGGTGGGAATCATGGTTCCCGTAGGAGTTCTCTTCACACTCGGAATGACGAGACTCATGTACAAGAAGCATATGCTCGACTGACAGGTCATTTCAGGAAGGCCGTTACAGGACGCGAACGCGGACGGGCACATCCGTTTTTCGCCCGGGCGGCAGACAACCATCATAACAATCAACAACAAGGAGTAATACCATGAAGTGGATTTTTTTAGGTCTCGGCCTTGCTCTCGCCGCATTTATCGCGGTCATTCTCGTAAGAACACTTAATTTCAAGCCGAAGAAGACTGAAAAGCGCACGCCCGAGGACGTATCGTTTGATTCAGACGCCGCCGTAAACAGCCTCTCGGAGCTCGTAAAATGCAAGACCGTTTCGTATTACGATCATTCCCGTGAGGACGATGCCGAATTCGAAAAGCTTATTGCAAAGCTTCCCGTTCTCTTCCCCACCGTAATCGCCGGCACGACGATGCAGCGCTTTGACGGCCGCGCGCTTCTCTTCAGATGGAAGGGAAAGAATTCCGGAGACCCCGCCGTTCTCATGGCTCACTACGACGTCGTCCCCGTTGAGGAAGCGTCCTGGACGCATCCCGCCTTCGAAGCCGAAATCAAGGACGGCAGAATGTGGGGACGCGGCACGCTTGACACCAAGGTAACCTTCAACGGAATCTTCTCGGCTGCCGAAAACCTCATGAAGCAGGGCTTCACCCCCGAAAACGACATCTACTTTGCCTTCTCCGGCGGCGAGGAAATCAACGGCCCCGGAGCTGCCAACATCGTGAAATGGTTCAAGGCACAGGGCATCACTCCCGCCATGGTCGTCGATGAGGGCGGCGCCGTCGTGGAGAACGTATTCCCGGGCGTCAGCGCGCCCTGCGGACTCATCGGCATTGCCGAAAAGGGCATGATGAACCTTGCCCTCGACGTAAAATCCGCCGGCGGACACGCGTCGGCTCCGGCTCCCCACACACCCGTGGGAGTTCTTTCTGCCGCCTGCGTAAAGGCAGAGGCACATCCCTTTAAGCGTCATTTCACAAAGCCCGTGCTTGAGATGTTCGACACTCTCGGCCGTCATTCCGGCTTTGTATACCGCATGATTTTCGCGAACCTCTGGTGCTTCGGAGGCGTTCTCGACATGATCTGCAAAAAGTCCGGCGGCGAGCTCAACGCCCTTGTACGCACAACCGTCGCCTTCACTCAGATGAACGGCTCGAAGGCCCCCAACGTAATCCCGCCCGAGGCATGTATGGTAGCGAACCTCCGACTCACCCCCGATGACAGCATCGC
>JAKSPQ010000105.1 GCA_024404665.1 Clostridia bacterium | reverse complement strand
GCTGACGCACATCTCGCGCATAACGTCGACGGTCCACTTGCCGGGCTCGACGAGGTCATAGGGATTCGTAAGGTTCAGGTCCTTAAGCATATCCTTGTTGAAGAAGCAGGCGCGGGTATTGTCGATGCCGGTGATGAAGAAGTCCGAGAAGGTGTAGTAGAGCTTGTCCTTTACTGCGAACTTGTCATTGGCGTTCTGGTCCCACCAGGGCTTCGTAAGGTCGATGGTGGAAACATCATTGAGGTTGACGGCAACGCCGGACTTGAGGACGTTAATCATCTCGGAGAGGGTGGCGGTGCCGATGTCGTAAGGACGGTCGCCTCCCTTGTAGGAGTTGATGATCTGGGTATATGCAACGTCGAGAACGACCATCTTGATGCCGAATTTCTCTTCCATATTGACGGTTCTGCTGTAAATGGCATCGTTGATGAGGTCGCCGGTTACCTCGGAGGAGGTAATCAGGGTGGATGTGTACTTGGTGTCGGTTACATATCCCGAAGCGATGGTAAAGTCCTTGTTGTACTTTATGTCGGGAAGATTGGCGGTAAGCTTTGTATCTTCGGGGGCTGAGGAGTCGGAGGGAGCGGTGGTTGCAACGGCAGTCGGAGTAGTATCCGCAGGTCCTTCGGGACCATTTGAGCATGCAACCGCACCGAGAAGCATCATAGCCGAAAGCAATACTGCCAACGTGCTTTTGAGTGTTTTCATGTGTTTTTTCCTTTCGTAGGATAATATTAATATATATTATACAAACATCTGAGTGGTTTGTCAATCTTTATTTGATTGAAAAATCGAATTGCGCTGTAGTGTTACAACCACTGTGAGACCGGGAAGCCGCCTTTTCTAAGGCAGCGGCTCTTCGAACGGGCATTTCGTCGATTGAATATGGCTCGGAAGTTTATGCCCCGGCATAAACTTCACGGCGGGACCGCTTCCGGTAAGGACAACTTTTTCAGTTTATGTCCCGCCTCTCCTCTCAGACCCGCACGAGCCGCAAAAGCTGAGATAGAAGCCAAGCTTTGGTCACCGGCTCGTAAAAAATAAAAAAAATTTTAAAAAAACAAAAAAAGTATATAAAAAGCGATTGAGTCGTGCAACAATAGTTTCGACCAAAAAACATTCACACGAAAGGACTCAATCGCCATGAATAATTATAGCACAAAAAGAAGAAATTGACTACAAAAAATTCCACAAAGAATCAGTGTCGGGTTGTTGGAGGAAAAACACAGGGAAATTGTACGATTTCCTTTGTGATTTTTAAAAAAAACTTGATTTTCCGCAAAAAATAATATATAATTTATTGTATTTTATATTTTATATTTATGTTTTATTCCGTCAGGCGCCACTGCGAAAACGGAGGTTCTTGTAAAAAAGAATAAAAAAGGAAAAAACAACATGAAGATGAAAAAACTCGGAAAGAGCTCCGAACTTTTATGGGTGATGGGCATATGCTTTGTCGCCTTCGGAGTGGCAATCTGTAAAAAAGTCAATCTCGGAGTATCTATGGTCGCGGCGCCCACGTTTGTCGTATGGGAGGCTATCGAAAAGCTTTGGAGCGGCTTTTCCGTAGGTGTTACGGAGTATCTCGTACAGGGACTGTTCCTGATTGTCATGTGTATTGCGATTCAGCGCTTTAACTGGAGATATCTGCTGTGCTTCGCTTCTGCGGTTATTTACGGCTACACCCTCGATCTTTTCATTTTTCTTATGAGAAACATAGAATTCAACGGACTGCTTCTCCGCTGGATAATGCTTGTCGTGGGAGACGCCGTCGTTTCCTTCGGCGTGGCCTGCTTCTTCAAGACCTATATGCCTCTGCAGGTTCACGAGCTATTTGTCGCAGAGGTGACAAAGAGATACGGACTTAAGCTCAACAGAGTAAAGCTCGCGTTTGATATGTCGCTGCTCATTCTCTCCATTGTCCTTGCCATTGTGATCTTCAGAGATATTACCTCCTTTGACTTTTCGAAGTTCATGGAGCAGAGCTATCATAACATAGGCCCCGGCACCTTCCTGACGACTGTTATCAACACGCCCTTTATCGCCGGCTTCAGCCTGCTTCTCGACAAAATCTTCAATCCGACTCCGGCAATACCCGGACTTAAAAAAGCAATCGGTACAAAATAACAACCCGTTTACCGGACACTTATTTCGTTTTATCCGAACAACGAGCAAAGAAAGGAAAGCTTACGGAAATGGCATTCGGTTTTAAAAGTCAGAGGAACGGCGCCGATATCGGCAATGCTCCGTACGGATTCGAATGGAAGCCCCAGGGAGGAGATCTTGACGAGATTCCCGGCTGTTATATCGCTATGGCCGAAAAGCTGCTTGAAAGAGAGCTCGTCAGCATCGACAGAGAGCTTGATTCAAACGGCAAAATCCGCATGAGCTTCAGAGCCTTCTGCTCGGGAAACACCGTAGAAGACGAAAACGGCAGCCGCACGGAATACGACATGATGTCATCCGAGGAAACGGTCGTCGGACTGAGGGACGAGGGAAAGCTTCCCGGAAACAGCAGGCAGATTGCTTTTTCGACGGATTACCGCCCGATAAAGGCTCTTTCGGGAGCATGTCCGGGCTGCAATGCACATGTGTGTCCGTATGTTGTCGCGGGAAGACTGAAGTACCTGAGAGACACGGGAAAAGAGGCTTCGGTTGTTCCGTCATCTTTGCCCGAAAAAGGAATCCGTCCGGAAATCCTGAAGGAGGGCGATTTCGGCTTCGAGCTGAAAAAAATATTCTTCGAAAGCCTTTCAAAGGTTTCGGACAGAGTTTTTGAAATCGCAAAAGCAATGACTGACCGTGGCTGTGTCACTCTGGGCAAAAAGCTGCTGAAGGACGGGGAAGGCAGATATCACGTAAACGTATTCTGCGCCTTTGACTATGAGGAGTTTGCGGATTCCGCGAACAGCGCGAAATATCTCGAAACGGCCCTGAACGGCACAAAAATGACGGTTTGGGAAACCTCCGTCCTAGCGCCCGATGACGACGATCCCGAGTGGAAGAAGATTCTTTGCACCGCGGCGGTTCTCAGCTGTTCGAGGGCGATAGGCAAAAACCTCACTCCGTACATCGAGGACAGAGCCGCCCGCAAAGCCTCGGCAAAGGAGCTGGCCGGCAGAATACAGGGGCTTGACCGCATTCTGGGAGTTGCCGGAAGGGATAATACAACCTTTCTTCGCTTCACGGTGGAGGGCTATTACGAGGCCGGCCGACGGAATGCAGTGGAAAAGATTGCTGCGGTTCTGGCGGACAGCGGCAAAATTCTGACTCCGGACGTGTTTGAGGTGAGCTTCGGAGAGCTGGCTCACGAATTTACGGAATACACGGAAGCCGGAGAATTATCCGATCCTTCTGATTACAAATCTCACCATGATCATTATGCCGGCTTCATCAGCAGATCCTTTGAGCCGAGAAAAATGTATATGGTCACGGGACTGTCCGATTTTCTCAGAAACAGGGATGAAGGCAACGATTCAACCGACATAAAGCGCCACGAAATGCTGGGACTTCTGCGCACTCTCGGGAGCGTGGAGAAGGACACCTATGTCGCCGTGGTGGGATACAGAAACGAAATAGACAAATTCCTTGCAATTGACAGCAGAATAAGCTTCCTTTTCGGCGCGAACAGACTCGTTTATCCCGAAATGGATTTAGGCGAAATATATAAAATGTATGTGGCCGGGCTTTCGCCCGACGTGGCCGCGAAAATCACGGACGAAAAGGCGAACGAGGCAGCCTTCAGAGACTATCTGACCTTCAATTCCCGCGCCATTCCGTTTGACAACGACGAGCTCGCCGACTATCTTGCGGGTTACTCAAACAGCGAAGGAGAACCCGTTCTTCCTCCGGGCGTGTACGACAGCGGAAAGCTTAAGAAAACGCTTGAACGTATTGTCGGAATGAACGCCGTAAAGGAGCAGCTGTTTAAGTTCAGAGATTATATTTCTTTCAGAAAAAAGGCGGAGGCGGAGAATCTGAAGCTGCCGGACGCCAATCTCCATATGCTGTTTACCGGAAACGCAGGAACCGGAAAGACCATGATTGCGCGCATTGTCTCGACGATGCTGTATGAAATCGGCTTTATTTCCCGCGACAAGCTCGTCGAGGTCGAAAGGAAGGATCTGGTTGCCGCGTATCTCGGCCAGACCGCCGGAAAAACCTCCGAAAAGATCGATGAAGCAACCCCCGGAGTGCTCTTCATCGACGAAGCCTACACGCTTGCCGGAGACGCATACGGCGAGGAGGCCATAGCAACCCTGCTGAAGGCGATGGAGGACCGCAGGAACGAGCTTGTCGTGATCTTTGCGGGCTATCCCGACCTTATGCAGAAATTCCTGGATTCAAACCCGGGACTCGCATCGAGACTCGGATACAGATTCCACTTTGACGATTACACGGCGGAAGAGCTCATGGCCATGCTGGAGATGAAATCGGCATCGGCGGGAATTACAATGAGCGACGGCGCAAAGGAGAAGGCCGCCGCGGCATTCAAGTACTTTGTAAGACGCAAGAACTTCGGCAACGGACGCTTTGTGGATACACTTTGGCAGGAAATGCTTATTCAGCACGCGGTATCCCTGACGGACGGAAATCTCACGGAAATCAGTGAGAAGGACGTGCCCTCCGTAAGATCGCTGTCAACCCGCAGGAGCAGCGGAACCGCCGCGCTGAAGCTTGAGGACCTTGTCGGACTTGCGCAGGTCAAGGAGCAGGTGAAGCGCTTCAGAACAAAGGTGACCTTTGAAAACCGCGCCAGGGAATACGGCGTCGAAATACCGCGCGGAAACTCTCACATGATGTTCGTGGGAAACGCGGGAACCGGAAAAACCACCGTTGCGAGAATCCTCGTCGACGAGCTCTACGAGGCCGGAGTAATTCTGGAGAAAAAGCTTATCGAGGTTACCGCAAAGGACCTCATCGCGGAATATGTCGGGCAGACGTCTCCGAAAACCCAGGCCGTCATCGACAGGGCCATGGGCGGAGTGCTTTTCACGAAACAAGCCTATCAGCCGGCAGCGGGCGGAGATTTGCGAGGAAGCTACGGGCAGGATGCCGTAGCCACGCTGATCAAGGCGATGGAGGACTCCAAGGATCAGTTTGTCGTGATTTTTGCGGGATATGAGCGCGAAATGCAGGATTTCCTGGCCATGAATACCGGAATCGCCTCAAGAATCGGATATACGTTCCGATTTGAGGATTATGATGCGGACGCCCTGACTGAGATTTACCGTATGAAGATAAACAGGGCCGGACTCAGCTTCGGGGACGGCGATGCCGATGCCCGTGTCAGAGCTCTGATGCAGTATTTTTCGTCGGTCAGCAATTTCGGCAACGGAAGATTCGCCGAAAAGGTTGCAGAGGCAACATATGCCATTCACGCGGAAAACTGCGAGGGCGTGTACGACGCTGACAGACTTGTGACCGTAACGGCGGCAGATATCCCATCGGTCGAATACATGATAGCTCTCATGCCTGACGGAGGTCTGATAAAGCCCTCCGAAATCACCACGGAGCAGAACAGGCGCACCGCGGTTCACGAGCGCGGACACGCGCTTCTTACGATGCCGACCTTCCCGAATGCAGTAATGGATACGAGTACAATCGCGGCAGAGGGGAACGGGGCTCTCGGATATGTCTCAAGCACGGGAATGCTCGGAGCCAACAGCACGTACAGCGAGCTTGAAGGCTATATTCAGGTTCTCATGGCCGGTATCGCAGCCGAAAAGGTTTTCCTGGGAGAATACGCCAACGGAGGCACAAGCGACCTTGAAAAGGCCACCGATGTCGCCTGGAATATGATCTCCCGCTTCGGTATGTCGGAAAAGGGCTTCGCGGTAAAGCACGAGCGCGACGAGGCTGCCGGTAAGGAGCTGAATGATATCCTCGGAAAGCAGTT
Organism: Clostridia bacterium; assembly: GCA_024404665.1. Lineage (GTDB taxonomy): Bacteria > Bacillota > Clostridia > Oscillospirales > CAG-272 > CAG-390. The sequence continues at coordinate 2,679 of JAKSPQ010000105.1, read as the reverse complement.
CCTGGCCGCTGAGGCAAGAATCGGAGAATACAGGGAAAGACTCGAGGAGGCCGCGGACAGGCTTATGAAGAGCAAGAGCATTAGTAAGGACGAGCTGGCTGCCGTATTGGGATTATAATACGCGAAAAGGCCTTGTGGTATTCTCGGCCGGAAAAGAACGAGTAATCGCAGCATGGCAAACCGAAATGGAATAAATAATAATATAAAAGTCCCGCCGGAAACGGCGGGGAAGAAAGGCGGACATCATGGCTTCGGAAAAAGAAACAAAAGCCAATTCAACCCACACCTATACAAAGGTGGAACAGAAGAGCGGCTCTAAGGAAGAGCTTCTTGCAAGAGCAAAGAAGAATGCGCTTCCCTACAGAATCGCCACGGTAATCCTGTGGATTCTCGCACTCACCTGCGAGGTTTTCGCAATCCTTTTTTTCAGCGTAAAGCTTGAGTGGCATTTCCTCTATGAGGAGCCCGGACACACTATCGCCTGGGCTGTAGCTCTCGGCCTCGACCTCGTCTTTATGGTCATAGGCTCGCTTCTCTGGAAAAAGAGCAACCATCTCGACCCCGCAAAGAGATCCCGCGCATTCATGTTCTGGTGCCAGAACAACCTCGGCGTCATTGTTGCAGCCGTTGCTTTCCTGCCCTTTATCATCTTCGCGCTCACCGATAAGAACGCCACAAAGAAGTCCAAGACCCTCGCCGCCATCGCAGGCGTTGTATCTCTTGTCATCGCGGCTCTTTTCGGCATCGATTTTAATCCTCAGTCTCAGGAGGAAATGCTCGATGCTGCCGGCATAAACGAGGTTTACTGGACTGCCAGCGGAACGGTTTTCCATACCCACGATGACTGCGGACATCTGAAGAATACCGTCGATCTTCTCACCGGCACATCAGGAGCCGCCATCGAGAACGGCAAGACCAGACTCTGCAAGACCTGCGAAAAGAGAGACGCCGACGTTCTTGAGGCAGCCAAGGACAAAATCGCGGCTGCGACAACCGTCGCCGGAGGTCCTTCGGGGAATGTAACCGAGGCTCCCGGCTTTGACGCCGAAACCAAGGGGGACAACGCCGCAACCGAGCCCGCGGCATAAATTGTCAGCAGCATAACGTGCGGCTGACAGCAGGCTCACGTACAACCGGGGCACGCATCGAAAGACGCGTGCCCCGGTTAATTTCTGCCGTTAACCGTTTGAACGCTTAACAGCCGAAAGCAATATTATCAGAACGCTTTTACTGCTCGATTTTTGCAAAGTTATCTACAATCGCGGCAATCTTCTTGGGAAGAATCTTCTGGTTAGCCTTGCTCTTTACGGACCAGTTTGAATTGCTCTCGACAGCCGCGAAGAAGATATCCGTGATATCTCCGATTTCGGGGTTGAACAGACGTCCGATGTCAAAGCATACGGTCTTCTTAATGATATCGAACATTCTGGAGTCATCGCTGACCTCGGAATACTTGGACTTCATGTTGAGCTCGAACTGAGCGGGGGTGGTCGTTCTGTAAGCCTCTGCCGCCCATGTTTCAAGGACGGCGGCCGAGCGCTCTTTGTCGGCGGTATTTGAGAAAATCGCATAGAGCGAGAAGGGATTTCCGACTACGGTAATGTAGTTTTCCTGGTTCTCATCGTACATGGGAGTGGGAAGAATGCCGTATTTGAACGGTACTTCCTGAAGCTTGGTTTCGGCCATCTTGCAGCGGTTATTGCAGAAAAGCGTGTTGCCTGCCACGAAGTTTTCCTCCCATCCCGATCCCATATATGCATTGGCGGTCTGGAACCAGCCCCCGAGCTTGGTGCAGAGGGCATCGGCCTTTGCAGAGAAGAAATCGGGAGAGATGACAAGCACTTTTTCGGGATCCTGCTCTACGAGCTTGAGGCCGGAACCGGTATAGAAGGCATCAATGTTGAAATTCGTTGTGGTGATTCCGTAGCCGTCGCCGCTGTCCTTCTTGCCGTCGTTGTTAATGTCCTGGTAGGCGTTTGAGCAGACTTCGATCATTTTGTCGATTGTCCACTGCCTGTTGTCGGCAAGCTCGACAAGATTCGGAAGGTTCATGGAGGAAGCGAGATCCTTGTTGTAGTATACGCCGTACATGAAGTGGAGAACGTTTATGGAAGCGTCTCCGGAAGCGAAATAGATTTTGTTGTTGATAGGAACGATATCCGTGAGACTTTCGGGCCACCAGGGCTTGGAGAAGTCCAGATAGGGAAGGGATGAAAGCTCCGCGCAGTAGCCCTGCTCCGCACAGATTGCGGTTGTGCGGGAATACGAGGAAATCAGATCGATATCCGTGTCTCCGGCTTTGTAAATTGAACCGATTTTGGCGGTGAAGTCCGCCTTTGAACCGTTGTTGCCGGGGGAGCTTAAGAAAGCAAGCTCGATTTTGAGTTTTTCTTCGGTCTGGGCGTTTCTCTTGAAGATGGCGTCATTGACAAGCTCACCGGTCTGCTTTTCGGCTTCGTATTCCTTAAGCTCGACGTCACTCCAGTAATAAACAGTGACTTTGGCATTGCCGAAATCCATATCCGGAAGGTCAGAAATGAGGTAGCCGTCTTTGTCATACTTGGGGGCATTGGGATCCTCAGTGGATTCGTCCGGAACGGGGGCGGCGACTGCTGCCGAGGTGGCTTCATGTCCGATGGGGTCCTTTGCGCAGGCAGCTAATAAAGCCGATACGCTGAG
>JAKSPQ010000104.1 GCA_024404665.1 Clostridia bacterium | reverse complement strand
CGGCGGCTCTGAGCAGGTACTGCCGCGATGCGGAAAAACGCATCTCAAAAACGCGATTCATTATAACAAATTTTCACGGAAAAGTCAAGATAATCCGCGTGTTTTGATAGAATGCCGCGAGCCTTTGTTAATAATATACAGAATACACTCCGAAGATTTGTATAATACATAGAAAAAGTGAATGTCGGTTGACAAAATGATGAAAATTTGATAAAATATTAGTTAATTAAACAATTTATAAATACGGGACTGCCGGGCGCAGTCCCGGAGAAAGAGGTAAATCATGCGCAAGTTCATCAGCATTCTTCTTGTTGCCCTGATGGTTGTGTCTCTTGCGGCCGTAAGTGTATCGGCTGCCGACACCGTAGAGGTTGCGACAGCGGAACAGTTCGCTTCCATGCCCGCCGACGGTAACGTAAAGCTCACCGCCGACATTACCATCGATGCTTCCTATGCGGAAGCCTTCACGGGAACTTTTGACGGCAACGGCCACACGGTAACCGTTTCCGCTCCCATGTTCTCGACCCTTACCGGCGCAACCGTGTCCAATCTTACAATCAACGGTAAGATTGCCGTTTCCGGACATGCCGGAGCAGTTGCCGCTTCCGGTTCCAAGGTCACTCTCTCCAACATCACAAACAACGCGGACATTTCCTCCTCCAAGGAAAGCGGTTATGTCGGCGGTATGATCGGCTCCGTTACGACCGGAGGCGGTAAGGCTGACGCTCTCGAAACCAGCACTTTCACCGGCTGCGTTAACAACGGCACCATCACCGGCGGCGCCGGCACTCCCAGAATCGGCGGTATGGTAGGTAACTCCGCTAAGCATCAGTTCTCCTCCTTCACCAACTGCGTGAACAACGGTCACATCACCTTCGTTCAGGCCGAAGGACAGACTGCTCTCGCAGGCGCCACCTATGCCGGCGGCCTCATCGGCGGTATTTTCCACGGTTCCTTTGTAAACTGCCTCAATACCGGTGACATTGATTGCCCCGTAAAGTGCGACATGGGCGGCATCGCCGGACGTCTCACTCCTTCCACCCAGCAGGCTGACCACTCCGTATCCTTCGTGAACTGCACCAACAAGGGCACTCTCACCGATGTCGGACGCTCCGTCGGCGGTATCTTCGGATATGCCGGAGTATCTATGAAGGACGGTGCACATGCCGTTTATTCCATCAAGAATTGTGTAAACCTCGGTAACATCACAAACAAGGGTACCGACGGTAACGGAAACGCCGGCGGTCTTGCCGGATACGTTTACGGCCAGGATCTCGTAGAAGGAAATGCCGTATATCAGTACTGCACCGTTGAGGATTCGATCAATGCAGGAAACGTAACTCTTCAGAACACGGGCTTTGCCTCTCAGTTCATCGGTTACACCAACACCAAGAACACCACCATCAAGAACTCTCTCGGCTCCGGTAAGGTAACCGCAGAGGTTGAAAATCACGCCGCTGTTGTCGCTCTCTCCAGCGCCAGCGTTCTTGATTACCAGATTTCCGGCAACAAGCTTGTATCCAACGACGGTACTCAGGTTTACGGCTGGTGCGCCGATGACACCTCCGGTGCCGAAAAGAACTACGCAAACGCCAGAAAGACTCTTGCCGAGGCTCCCGAAGGCGCCGTTACCTTTGTTGACACCGCCACGATGAGCAATCTCGTCGGTGCTGCCTCCGCTTGGGGCTATCAGGCGCCCTCCAACGGCGGAACCAATACTCCCGATGCTCCCGCTACCGGCGATAACGCCATCGTTTGGGTTGCGTTCGCAGTATGCGCCGTATTCGGAACCGCTTTTGCCGCAAAGAAAAAGTTCAACTGATTCCCCCAACAGGCTGAATTGATATAATAAGGGACCGCCGATTTTTTTCGGCGGTCCTCTTTTCGGCATCGAAGCTGCTTTCGGTACTGTGAATAAACCGTTCATCCTCGAAAGACATGACTTCAGTTTCATTATTTGATTGACTTTTTACTAAAAAAAGGGTATAATAAAGTGTATAATGACCTTGTAAAGAGGAAATATGATGTCATATAGTTCGAATAAGAAATATAAAATCGCAATTTTCGATATGGACGGCACGCTCGTCGACAGTCTGTACGATATTGCCGTCTGTTACAATACGGCGCTTCGTACCGTCGGACTGCCCGAGAGAACACCCGAACAGCTGAAGCTCGGCGTCGGACTTGTTCTCGAGGAGTTCAATAAGCTTCAGACGCCGCCGGATACTCCCAAGGAAAAAATAGACGAGCTTAACAGAATCTACTATCCCATCTATGCGGAGCACAGGGGCGACCACGCAAAGCCCTTTCCCGGAATACCGGAAATGCTGCGGAAGCTTAAAAATGCAGGTCTGCCCATAGCTGTTGTATCGAACAACGATCCCGAAATCGTCGGCGCTCAGCTTGAAAGTTTTCTGCCGGGACTCATAGAATATCACGTAGGTGCGGCGGCCGGAATAAGACCGAAGCCGCATCCGGACACGATTCTTGCGGTGCTTGATAAGTACGGACTTAATAAGAGCGAGGCTGTATTCATCGGCGACAGCGATATAGATATTAAGGCTGCCGTGAATGCGGGAGTTGATTCTATCGGCGTTACATGGGGCTTCCGTGACAGCCCCACTCTTGCCGATGCCGGCGCAGACATGATAGCCGATACCGCGGAAGAGCTTTTGAGCTTCATTATGGGCTGAAAAAACGGGCATCTCAAAAAGGTAAATCCTTTTTGAAATGCCCGCTTTAATTATATACCGGGGATTAATGAGGGACGGTTTCCGTCCGCGGTTCAGAACACGTAATCTCCGGAACCGTTTTTGAATCTGTGAATTCCGTCATGGTTGGCGTAGCCGGAAACACTTGAATCCGCAGCCCGTCTGTTTGTGTTGAAATACAGCTTGCCGTCGGAGCCTATGCCCACGCTTTCGATTTCAAACAGATTGCTGTAGGCGTTCGATGTGATTCTGAAGGATAGTCCGGAAATGCTTGTGAGGGTTGAGGAGGAGGTTGCGCCGCTTACCTTGTAAACGGCAACAATGCTTACGTTTCCTTTGGTGAGAGGATAGTAAACATATCCTCCGTGGTACGCGATGCCCTGGGTGTCAAAGCCCGCACTCTCGCTTGTGTTGACGTTGGCTCCGTTAACCTTAACGCTGTTTCTGTTGACCGAGAATGCCTTGGTGAGAGTATATGTGCCGGAATTGGAGCTCCACGGAATGGTTACCTTGTAGAAATCCGCTCCGCTCTTGCAGAGGAGTGTGGTTTTTTTATTTGTCTTGTCATTTGAATAAATGGCAATTCCCGATATGGACTTGTTTTTGCCGCCGTATGTAAGAGTGTAATGCCCCTGTACGGATGCGGTGTTTCCGTCAACTTTGATTTTGGCGAGAGAGTAGCTGCCGGTTTTCATGGTAGCAACAAACAGGGTGGAGTATCCGTTGATGGAGCAGACATCCATGTCGTTTGCGTGTCCGAGAACGGTTGTGTACTCATTCGTGCCGAACTTTAAAATATTGGTCGTTCCGTCTGATATTTTTGTTTTGCGGATGATGCAGGTTGTGTTGTCTGTGTCGGTTTTCGCTGTGTAGATGTAGCTGGAACCTACGGCGATTCCCTGCATTGAGCAGCAGTTGGCGCTGTTTACGGTTTTGTCTTTGATTTCGCAGATCGTGCTGTAGTCATTGTAGTAGCCGGAGCCGAGTGCCCCTACGGGGAGTAATGCGAACATCCATACCGAAAGAAGGATGCAGACGACAGACAGGATGAGTTTTTTGGACTTGAGTTTCATGAGCCTTTCTCCTTGTTTTTAATAAGTGGATTTTGTTCTCGCATTTTTCGCGATTAACTATATTATAGTCTTTTTGTACGAAAAATCAAGAGTATTTTTGCTGTCAGGGTTATTTTTGTGAGAAGTGTCCAAAAACGGGTTGTAATGTTTATGCACTATTAAAAGATAATAATTGTAACTTTTGTAAAAAAACGCTTTATCCGCGGGAATTTTGCCTGTCACGTACGCATGCGGTCGTTACACTCCCTATCGCGGAGCTGTGAAAAGCAGTCTTTCAACGGAGGAGTCTTTTCTTTCTTTTGTCTTCCGTCGGAGGCTGTCCGTTTTTCGGAACTAAGAAACAATTGATTTATCTCTGAAAATATGATAAAATAGTATTGTAATAAACACAGAAGGTTTTGGAGAACGGTATGAAGAACACTCAGGAATTCACCGATGACGAAGAACGCTTTTTTGCCGATTTCATAAAGCACATAGGCGATTACGTCCGGAGGGAAAAGAGAAAGACGGTATCGATTTCAGTGAGTGCCGACGGTACTCCCGTAATCAAAGCGCCGATGAGGCACCCGGCTCTTTCATCGGTGGCCGAATTCGCTTCCGGGAAAAAGAAGTGGATTATCGAAAAAAGAGCGATGATGCTCTCTTCCTCAGAGGAGGCAGTGCTCGCAGGAGGCCCTCTCAGCCCCGCTGAGGCACTTGAGCTTAAGAAGAAGGCAAGAGACTACATCACGTGCCGCGTGGCCTTATATGCGCCCACTGTAGGCGTACAATACGGGAAGCTCGGCTTCAGGTTCATGAAATCGCGATGGGGCAGCTGTTCACCGTCGGGAGACCTTCATTTCAACGTGCTGCTGATGCTTGCGGATCCGGACGTGATTGACTCCGTGGTTGTTCACGAGCTCTGCCACATCGGAGAGATGAATCACTCAAAGCGCTTCTATGACAGGATTCTGAAGGTCATGCCGGATTATTTTGAAAGAGAAGAGAAGCTTAAAAAAACCGGGCGCAGTCTCATAATGAGAATGCCCCGGAAAAATGATGATAACTGAGAAGGTTTTGCCATGAAAACGATAAAAGTTGTTGCCGCTCTTATTAGGGACGGCGGAAAAATCATGATTTGCAGAAGACCCGCGGGAAAGGCCAGAGGAATGCTCTGGGAATTCCCGGGCGGAAAAATCGAGCCCGATGAAGAACCTGAGCAGGCGCTTGTCCGCGAATGCCGTGAGGAGCTCGACATAGGAATAAACGCGGGCCGGCTGTTCTTGACAGTCAGGCACGAATACCCCGACATTACGGTCGAGCTTTCGGTCTATGAGTCCGTCATAACCGAAGGAACGCCGAAGCTTCTCGAGCACTCCGCCATCGCCTTCATCACTCCGAAAGAAGCTGATGACTATGAATTCTGTCCGGCAGACGTCGCCATAATCGACAGGATAAAAGCCGAAGCAGGAAAATGAACCCCGGAGCGGGACGTCTGATAGAGCAGAGGCCGCCTGAGCTTTAACAGGTGTTGTTTTTCGAGCTTGCAGAACGTATCAGTGTGCCGAAGTATTCTTTACCGCTTCTTTACAGTGTCCGTAATGAATGCCGATGTGGCCTATGCCCATTATAACAGCAACGGACGCCAGTGCCGGGTTTCTTCCGTATGCCGCAAACAGGAAAAGACAGATTACGGGAATCGTTGCTCCGGCGAGCGGGATTCCGGCGATGCCGCGGTAGAAGTCCGGCATCGTCCTCGGACTTCTGAAGTATCTTATCCAGTATATTTCGTACAGAACCATGAGCGCAAAAATCAGAACGAGGTATATGTTCAGAAAAGATATCATAACTCCGTTTTTCCATGATACAATGTAAGGGTCAAAGTCCTTAAAGGCGAGCAGAAGAAAGACCGAACCGACTTCGCCGATGTTTTCCATCCATCCGAGGATGCGGTTTTCGTGCTTAACATATTCGGCGTATCCCTCTGGCTGACGCTTTGTCCAGATTATATTGGGGACTATGAGCATCAGAAGAAACGCGATTCCGGTGCAGCTTATTCCGGCCGCGAACGGACCCGGTTTTATCATTTTCGCAATGTTGAGGCATTCGATGGTATCGCCGAGGTTTTCTTTGAGCTTTGAGGACATAACAGCGGAATTTGTCATGTTTATGTGGTAGCTGCCGTATATTCCCATGATTTCCTTACGGCCGATGCGCTCGAATGCATCGATGAAATTTTCGACCATTTTTGCCTCGCGGTACGGATCCGTCGCGGTTTTTCCGCGATACTCGCGTCCCTGTTCGACGCAGACCGATGCAAGTCTGTATTCCTCTGTGTCTTCAAGGCCCGCAGCCTTCAGCTCATCAAGGAATCTTGCGCCGGTCACGTCGTATTGATGGCCTACGTCCGTGCCGTGGAAGACTGTTTCCGGACAGTCTTTTTTTATTGCTCTGAAGAAATCAAAGTAATCGTCGGTGTCGGAGGCGGTGCCGCGGATATCCCCGTGAATGCGGTCGAGAATTACATCGCTGTCGGACTTCATCCACATGTTGATATATTCGGCGGTATAGTATGGCAGCTCTACAAACAGATCTCTGCACCCCCGTTCATAGAATCCGTGCCAGAGCTCAAGCTCTTTTTCATAATATACGGCTGAGCCGTGCGTTTCTCCGCATAGTGTTACGACGGTGTCTCCTTCCGGAGAGTAATCCATGCCCGTATCAATATAATTCAGTACTTCGGTAACTATAACCGCGCAGACAATCAACGCAAATGCGATGACGGTAAATATTCTTTTTTTCATTGTCTCTTCATTTCCTCCCAAACTGCTGCAGTACGATGTAATTATACGACATTTTCATCCATAAGTCAATCTCTGCGAAAAAAAACGTTTTAGTCGGACTTTTGACATAAAAAGGTTTGAAAAACAGTTGCGAAAGTGATATAATAGAAATTCAGAAACACAGCTTTTAAGGCCGATGTTGGTTATCCGACAGCTTTTCACATGCCCGCCGGAATGTCACGCGCATCCGAACGTAAGGAACGTGTATCAGGAAGCCGTTCGGAAAATACCGGCTTGAATTGACTGCTAATACAACCCAAAGGAACAAACTCATGAAAAACATCGATCTGAATTATTTTCCCGGCTGGACCCGCAAGAGCATATCCTTCACCATCGATGACGGCAACGTGCGTCTTGACAGAAAATTTATGGACATAGTAAAGCCTGCCGGAATCAAGGGAACTTTTAATCTTACCACACCGCTCAGACACATGGAAGACAAAAACATGTATGTCGATTTTTACAGGGGTTATGAAATAGCCAACCACTGCAGATACCATGCCTATCCCTTTGCCGACGGAAAAGAGTATGATATAAAAAACGAAAGCTTTGACAGAGAAACCGCAGACAGGGCCTGCGTCTATCCCACGGCAGAGGAAGGTATATATCGCATTTACACATACAACTGGTGCTATCTTGCCGATGACGACCGTTATATGGAGTGCGTCGCATCCTGTCAGGCCGAGCTCGAGGAGCTATTCGGCAAGGGTAAAATCAAGGGCTACATCTGGCCCTGCGGCGAGCAGCCTAACGCGTCGGTATTCAGTCGTCTGAAAAACTGCGGCTTCCAGAATATACGCAAAACCGGATGTGTTAAGGACTCCACCGGCTTTGCTCTTCCTGCAGACAGAACCCGATGGAGCTACAACGCCGACTATAGATGCATGACGGAGACTGCGGAGCTCTTCGAAAAATACCCGGACGACGGAACCCTCAAGTGGTTCTGTTTCGGCGTGCATTCGCACGACTTTGAAAACGCCGGTCGTTGGGATGTCCTTATCGATTTCTGCGAAAAGTACGGCAACCGTCCGGAGGACTTCTGGTACGCCTCCGTCGGCGACGTTATGACATACGAGGATGCCGTAAAGAGCGTCATCGGCTCCGCCGATGCGGTCATCAATCCCTCCGACACAGACCTTTGCGTCAAAATCGACGGACGCCGCGTCACTCTCGGAGCCGGAGAGAAAATATCACTCGGCAATATCTGAGCCGAATGCGATTTGAATTAATAACATCATCAAGAGGATAAGAAAGTGAATGCGGATTTTAGTATAAACGGCAGAACAATCGAAACCGACAGACTGCTCCTCAGGCCATTTGAAGAAAAAGACCTTGAAGACTTTTTCGAATACGCAAGTGTTGAAGGAGTAGGCGAGATGGCCGGCTGGCATCATCACGAAAACAGGGAGGAAAGCGCTGAAATTCTGAAAATGTTCATGAATGATGATAAGGTTTTCGCCCTGTGCCTGAAGGAGAACGGCAAGGTTATTGGTTCTATAGGAGTGGAAAAATACGGCATGGAAGAGAATCTTACGGAGTTTGACGGAATGAAGGGCCGGGAAATAGGCTATGTGCTTTCAAAGGCCTATTGGGGCAGGGGACTGATGCCCGAGGCGGCTTGCGCCGTGATAAAATTCCTTTTCACTGAAGAGAATCTTGATTTTATAACCTGCGGTTATTATGATTTCAACACTCAATCAAAGCGTGTGCAGGAAAAATGCGGCTTTCGACCGTACAGAAAAATAAACTTCGAAACAAGGCTCGGCACAACCGAGCCGGGAGTTCTGAATCTTCTGCTTAACCCCGCAAAAAATCTGCACCCCGTTTTCTCTCATCCCGAAACACTGATTTACAATGAGTGAGTAACGTCGAAAAAAGCTATAAATTTGAATGAAAACTTCTTTTTCCGTTTCCGGCTGAGACTTCCGTAAAACACACCATACAGACAAGAGACCCGCATTTGCAGGATAAACTTCTATCCCGTAATGTGCGAGTCTCTTTTTATTGT
>JAKSPQ010000103.1 GCA_024404665.1 Clostridia bacterium | reverse complement strand
CAAGGTATGGACAGTCGACATGGACTTGGAAAAGTTCTTTGACACGGTCAACCAAAGCAAACTCATGGAAATACTTGCAAGAGATATTAAAGACGGAAGAGTGCTATCGCTCATCCATAAATATCTTAGGGCAGGAGTTGTGTGGTGCGGAAAGTTCGAAGAAACGGAAATCGGAGTACCGCAAGGCGGGCCGTTAAGCCCGTTGTGTGCGAACATCATGCTCAATGAACTTGACCATGAGCTGGAACGCAGAGGACACAGCTTTGTGAGATACGCAGACGATATGGTAATCTTCTGCGGAAGCAAAGCGAGCGCAGAACAGACACTGAAGCACGTCATCCCGTACATTGAAGAGAAGCTGTTTCTCAAAGTGAACAGGGAGAAAACTGTAGTAGCATATGCGGGAAAGATAAAATTCCTTGGATACGGCTTCTACAAAAGTGCAAAAGGATATGGGCTGTGCGTACATGCAAAATCCAAAGCAAAGATGAAAGCAAAGGTCAAGGAACTAACGAGCAGAAGCAATGTCAACAGCTACGGAGAATGGAAGACTACACTGAAACGATTCGTAGTGGGCTGGGTGAATTACTACAAGCTGGCGGATATGGCAAACTATCTGAAAGATATCGATGAATGGATGCGGAGACGCATCCGGATGGTATTTTGGAAGAAATGGAAGAGAGTACGCACGAGATGGAGAAATTTACTGAAACTTGGCGTATCCAACTCCAATGCAGGTATTCTTGCTTGCTCAAGAAAGGGCTATTGGCGTATTGCAGATAGCCCAATATTAAAAACAGCCCTCTCAAACCAAAGGCTTGAGAAGGCTGGATTCCAGTTTTTCAATTCTTACTACCGCAAGTCTGTAGCGTAAACAAGGGAGGAGCCGTGTACCAGACCGGTACGCACGGTTCTGTGGGAGGTCGGCTGGCTAACTAATAGTCAGCCTCCTACCCGATTACCTGTAATAATACCGAATTACTTGGAAGCGGTGATGGAGGTTACCTGCATCTGAGCTCCGTCGTACCAGTAGAGGAAGCCCTCGATGTCAACCTTGTCGCCGACCTTGAGTCCTTCGGCGGCAGCGTATACGGGAGTATCAACGCCGCAGAAGTCGGACTCTACGAGGTAGGTGTAAACACCATCGCCGACCTTGAGCTTGAAGTAAACATCGGAACCCTTGGAACCGGAACCGTTGTAGCTGTAGAGAGAACCGACTTCCTTGCCGTCGAGAGTGGAGGCAACGATTTCGGCGCCCTTAACGGCAACGAACTTGTTCTGATCCTTTACGAGATCCTCGGAAGCGAGCTTAGAGGTTACATCGAGGATGTCGGCAACGTACTTGTCTTCGCCGACAACTTCGAGAGCGGTTACGTTGGAAACTTCAACTTCACCCTTGTAATCGGCCTTGACACCGGTTACCTTAACCTTGGCGCCTACGGGGATGGCATTGTACTCGTCAGCAGAGCAGGTCCATCTGTATACGTAGTAAGCACCGTCGCCGTCAGCGAGGTAGAGGGAAGTGTTGCCGTAAGCTTCGGCATAGGAATACTTGGCCTGAACGAAAGCTTCGATGACGCAGTCCTTACCGGTCTCGAGAGCCATGAATTCGGCATAGGTGAGAACGCCCTCATCCTTGGCATTGGGGTCAACCTTGGCAGCCTCGGTGGTGACATCAGCTCCGGTGGTGACATCTGCGGCGGTTGTGCCGGCAGCAGCAGTGGTGGTATCTCCTTCGCCGGAGGTGCAGGCTGCGAAGCAGCAGAGCATCATAACAAGGGCGAGAAGAAGAGCAGAAAGCTTTTTCATTTTGTTTTCTCCTTGAAAAATTATTTCATTTTAATCTGTGATTTGCCGGGCGGAACGGTTGCCGCCCTTCAAGACTTGAATATTATACAATATTTCTTGTGTAAAGTCAACAAAAATTAATGTGAATTTTTGTGTATTTGGCTGTTTAACGGGCGTTTTTTCTCTTTCTCAGGAAGCCTGCGAGGAAATACAGACCGATTATTACCCAGACGGCCGCAATTGAGCACAGGAGCGCTACAGCCGCTCCGGGCAGCGGACCTAGGTTCGCCCTCGTGCCGGAGGCATCGCCGTCTATGTTGAGTCGCTTGAGCTTGATTGTGTCTTTGTACAGCTGATCGATGAATTCGTCGTTCACTTCCTTGCCGCGTCTTATCTGCCTTACGGTACCCTCGATGAGCTCTCCGGCGGCGGAGCGGAGCGATGCGGAGCCGACGAATACCTCTGTTATGAAGGTGCTGTCGACATAGTCGATGACGAGCTTTGCGGCATCGATTTTAACCTTATAGTAAAGCTCGTTGTCGGCGCCTGCCTTCGACAGGTATTCGAGGTAAGCGGGATTCGTCTGACCGCTCTTGGTTACGGGAACGTAGCCCTCGGTCTGCGAATACGCCATCTGTGTGCTGTCCGTGAGAAGATACTGGGCAAAGAGCCAGGAGGCGAGAACCTCTCCGGGATCCTCCTTGTTGAACACGCAGATGGAGGGCCCCTGGGATATCATTTTGGGATTCTCGGTGTCAAACTGGGGAATGGGACGGACTACCGTTTCGAATGCGAGGCGCTGGTCCTCAGGTATTTCCTGAAGGGGAGCGTCGGGGCCCATCCAGGTGGCTCCCGCTGTCGAATCTATTGCGAAAATGCACTGTCCGGCGTTGAAGTAGTTGCCGGGATAGCTTACTATCGCAAAGGTGTGGAAGGATTTCTCCGCGGAATATTTTGCTACGTCCTTGAGGATTTCTCTCGTGGAATCGTTGAAGAGGAGAATCTTGCCGTAATCCGTCGCGTAGCCGGTGCCGCGCTGGGCGGTCATCTGAATCATCATATTATCGGTGGACTTGTAAATGAAGGGCAGCAGCGTTTTCTGGCCGTTGAGACGGTAGAGTCCGTTCTCGTCGGTGCCCATGGCGATGGCCTTGGAGCTCAGCTCAAACACGAAATCCCAGGTGAGAATATCGGGGATTTCATAACCGAGCTTCTTTACAAGATCGCGGTTGATATAAAGCGCTTCGGAGGATCTCATGAACGGAAGGGCGTACTGGACTCCGGAGAGCTTGCCCTCATTGAGGAATTTTTCGATGATGCCGTCTTTGCCGGCGCCATCGAACTTCAGCTCAGAGCCGCCGAGTCCGAATTTTTCGTCGGCGATGAGGTCGTCGAGCGGAACCACAACGTTGCTTCCCGTGAGATAGGTTGCGATGTGGTCGGGATAGCTGATGCAGACATTGGGAGTCGTGTTTGTCGGAATGTTCGTGATGACGTCGTTGTAAATCGCGTTGTAGTCCGTGAAGGAGCGGAGAGTAACCTTGATGTTAGGATAAATCGCCTCGAATTCCTCTATGGCCTTTTCATAGATCTTTTTCTGTGTTATGTTGTTGTCGTTCTTGGACCAGAAGGTGATTTCATAATGCTTTGAAGTGTCAAAGGTGTCCGGAACCTTGAATTCGGCGCGCTTTTTGGAGCCGTGGGCAAAGGCTGTGAGGGACAGAGAGGATAAGACGGTAATAAGGGAAAGCGCAAGAGATAAAATGCGTCCGAGCTTTTTGCTTTTCATCCTTTTGTACCTCCTCGCGAGACACCTGCCATGATCTTGCGGCGGAAAATGAGGAAGAGAATGATGAGCGGAACGGAGATGACAACAACCGCCGCCATCATCGCGGGGATGTTTTCGCGGCCGAAGCCGTGCTCGCGGATTTCCTGTATGCCGTTTGAAACGAGGAAGTAATCGGCATTGTCGGTGATGAGTCTCGGCCATACGTAGGAGTTCCAGCACTCTATTACCTTGAGAATGGTGATAGTGACCATCGTGGGCTGGCAGATGGGGACCATGACCTTGCAGAGGTAGCCGAAGTCCGAGGTTCCGTCCATCTTTGCGGCCTTATAGAGCTCGTCGGGGATGCCCTCGAAATTTTCCTTGAGAAGGTAGATGTAGAATACCGAGGTAACCGACGGCAGAATCAGACCCGTGAAGGTGTTTCTGAGACCGAGGTTCGTCATGGACTGGTAATTTGTGATGATGACGAGCTCGTTCGGAATCATCATGAGCGAGAGGAAAACGGTGAAGAGCAGATCCTTGCCCCTGAACTCGAGTCTTGCGAAGGCGAAGGCGGCAAGCACGGTTACGATGAGCATGACGGCCGTGGTTGCGACCGTGAAAAACAGAGTATTGAGGAAATACTTGGCAAGAGGAACCGCGGAGAATGCGGTGGAATAGTTCTCCCACGTGGGATGCAGAGTGAAGAACTGAGGAACGGTTTCGCCGTTGAACGCGGCATAGCTTTTAACGGATGACAGAATCATCCAGTAGAAGGGGAAGAGCACCGCGACCGCCCAGACCGTGAGAAGAACGTAGATAAAGGCCTTGCGGACAGCGTCCAGAGTGCGCGTTCTCTTTTCGAGAGCGGTATATTTGCTTACGGGCTGCGTCATTTTTTACACCCCCCTCGAGCCGGATTTGCGGCTGACAATAAGGTTTACGGTCGTTATGGTGAGCACTATCGCGAAGAGAATGAGCGCCGCCGCGGAGGCGTAGGATGGATATCCGCCGCTGTTTCCGTAAAGCATGTCGTAAACGTATCCGACTATGGTGTTCATTCCGGCGGTATTGAGGTCCACACCGAAGAGCGCGACGGAATCGCTGTAGGCCTTGAAGGCTCCGATGAAGCCCGTGATTACGAGATAGAATATCATCGGTGATATCGTAGGAAGGGTAATGCGGGTAAAGGTCCTGAACTTGGACGTTCCGTCGAGCTTCGCGGCATTGTAATATGTCTGGGGAACGGATGCCAGCGAGCTTGTGAGGATGAGGATCTTGAAAGGTAGAACGATCCAGATGGTGTATATGCAGAGAACCATCATCTTTGCCCAGTAGGGTCCGCCGATGAAGTCCACCATCTCTCCGCCCGCCATTTTTATCAGAAGGTTTACAAGACCGTCGGACTGCTCGGTCTTGCGGAAGAGTATCATGAATACAAGGCCGACGGCCAGGGTGTTTGTGACATAGGGAAGGAAGAAAACCGTCTGATAAAGCTCGCGGAGCTTCTTTATCGACGAGAGTCCGAGCGATATCAGCAGGGCAAAGCCCGTCGACAGCGGAACCGTGATGATTACGAGGATAAAGGTGTTTTTCAGTGCCTGCAGAAAATACGGATCGTGGAGTACGAACGAATAGTTGTACCAGCCTATGCCGAAGAACTGCTCGGAAGCCGAGTTGAACCCTTCCTCAAACGAATAGACGAAAACGTCTATCAGGGGATAAATCATAAAAGCTCCGAGAAACAGTATCGCCGGGAGGAGATACAGCCAGGCCTTTAGGTTGTTTTTCTTCATTTTTTTTGTCCTTTTGCGCCTGCGCGCCGAAAAAATTAAATCATCGCATGAGGGAACAGGACCGTCCTCCGTCCGGAAGACGGCAAAAATTCCCGATAATAATATTATATCAATATTGATAAGAAAAATCAAGGGAAAATACGTCTTTCACGCAATCTTTTGCATATAAAACGGCGATTCCGTATAATTACGGTATCGGAACGGGACAGAGCCCTTGCGATATCCTTTAAAAATATTGCGTTTTTCTCCGATTGTTCTTGCCATAAATATTCTTTCGTGATATAATAATACTGTATATTTATATACTAAAGGTCTCCGCCCCGGCGCGGAGGCCGGAAAGAGCATGAAATGAACATCGAAAATGTAAAGCTTCCTCCCGTTCCCGAGCTTCCGAGAGACATAAACGGCGGCGAATGGGACACCGGTCACGTGCAGGGAATCGCCCTCGATACCGCGCATAAGTACGTTTACTATTCATTCACCACTGTTCTTGTAAAGACCGATATCTCGGGCAATCTCATCGGCACCGTTTCCGGTCTTACGGGTCACCTCGGCTGCATCTCCTTCAACGACGAGGACGGAAAGGTTTACGGCTCGATAGAGTATAAGCACGATGCCATCGGCCAGGGCATCATGAAGAGAACCGGCCGCATCCTCGCCGAGGAGGACGCCTTTTACTGCGCGATCTTCGACGTTGACAAAATCGACAGAGTCGGCCTCGATGCCGAAAAGGACGGCATAATGAAGGCCGTTTATCTTCCCGATGTCGTAGGTGATTTCTCCGGAGAGGGAGCCGACGGCAAGCCCCACAGATATGCCTGCTCCGGCATCGACGGAACCGGCTTCGGCCCCGATTTCGGCGCCCCCAAGGATTCCCCGAGGATGCTCTTCATCGCATACGGCATTTACGGCGACAACGAGCGCCGCGACAACGACCATCAGGTCATCCTCCGCTTCGACTGGAGACGCTTCGACGCTTTTGCGGAGCCTCTGAATCAGGATAAGCCGCATCATTCCGGCATCAGGGCGGACCATAAGTACTTCCTCTACACCGGAAACACCACATGGGGCGTACAGAATCTCGAGTATGATGCGTTCCTTGACGCATGGCTCCTTTCGGTTTACGTCGGAAAGAAGCCTCAGTTCAGAAATCCCCCGATGTTCATCGTCGACAGAACCAAGGCTCCCGTTATGGGAGAACTCAAAGGCCTCGGCGGAGAGCAGGGAGAGCTGATATTCCTGAAGGAAATCGGCGTAAAGGATGAGGAAAACAATCTCTGGGGCGGATATTTCCCCAAGGGTGACACCGGAATATACGCATTCGGAAACGGATATTATTATTTCTCCTTCCACGGCAGCTATAAGCAGCCCACTGAGGACGGCGGCCAGAAGAGAATCCATACCTGTCACGTAAAACTCGTAAAATATACGGGCGAGCTTCCCGAGCTCTTCAGCGTCATAGAAGACTGATTCCGCGGAAATATGGAACCTGTAATCGGAAGCTTCAAATCGGCGGACGGCATACACGAGCGTCCGTATTATATCTGGGAGCCGCAGGGAAGGCCTCGTGCCGTCGTACAGCTCTCGCACGGAATGTGCGAATATGTATTAAGATATGCCCCGTACGCGGAGTATCTTGCCGACCGCGGCATATGCTTTGCGGGAAACGACCATCTGGGTCACGGAAAACGCGCTGAGGAGGACGGTTCTCTCGGCTATATCGCGGATGAAAACGGTCCGGAGATACTGGTGGAGGATCTTCATTCGCTGACATGCATTCTTAAGGAGAAATATCCCGACGTTCCGGTGATTCTTTTGGGGCACAGCATGGGCTCCTTTGTATGCAGACTGTATCTCGCTTCATATGCGGGCGAGCTTTCCGGAGCCATTGTGATGGGAACCGGAGGCCCGGACGCTCCCACCGGCCTCGGACGCTTCGTTGCGTCGACGGTGGCCATGTTCAGGGGCAGCCGACATCGCAGCGAATTCATGCGTAAGCTGGCCTTCTCGGGCTACAACAAGCGCTGCGGAAAGGACGAGGGACCGAACGCATGGCTCTCCGTCAACCGTGACAACGTTGCGGCATACGACGCAGACCCGCTCTGCGGCTTCCTTTTCACCGTCGGCGGCTTTTACGACCTGTTTTCGGTGCTCGGTGCGGTAAGCACGGACGAGTGGGCGGCCTCTGTGCCGACGGATCTGCCGCTGCTTCTCGTTTCCGGAGCCGAGGATCCCGTAGGAGGATACGGCAAGGGTGTCGCCAAGGTCGCATCGACGCTGGCTGGCGCCGGCGCGAAGCGCATGACCGTCAAGCTGTTCCCCGGAGACAGACACGAAATACTCAACGAAACCGACAGGGAAGCCGTATACGGATACATAGACGGCTGGATTGACGGAGTCTTATCGGAGTCCGGAGAAATATGACTGCAGGATACAGAATCGTCGGCGGAGAGAGCGGCTGGCATTACGAGCTCGTCGGACTTCCCGATAAGCTGCTTCTTACCGGAAACACATACGCGGGAAGACAGCATTGCCTTGAGTCATTGGGAACCCTGAGACTTATCTGCGATGCTCCTCTCGACACCGGATGCGGGCTCAGATACCCGAAATACACGGTGGAACATACAGGCATGGGCTTTTTCGTCCTGACCCTCAGGGGAAAAAACGGAAGAACCGTGGCCAGAGGACCCGAGTGCAGGTCCGCGGCGTCGGCATCGGCAGCTCTGCCGGAAATCCTGCGAACAGCCAGAACCGCTCCGGTTCTGGATGCCTGAAATCACTGATATTTTACCGAAAGGAGACCTCACGTGCTGTTCAACAACAATCGCAACAACGGAGCAAACGACTCCGAAGTCATTGCGTCCAGAAGAAAATTCATAGTGAATTTCGTGTTTTTCCTCATCATTTTCGGACTCTCGATACTGCTTGTCAGATATGCCCTGCCTGCGTTGGTGTCTTTTCTGATAGCCTTTATAGTTACGATTATACTGAGGCCTATTCTGCATTTCTTCACCGAAAAACTGAAATTCAACAGAAAAATAACGGCGCTGATACTTGTGCTGCTGTTCTACGCCACCATAGGTATCGCTGTTGTTTTCATTGTGATTTCGATTATAAACTGGGGAAGCTCGGTCATTGCAAAGCTGCCTGATTTTTATAAGAACAACATAGTTCCGGGGCTTGGCGTTGCCCTTGAAAAAATCGAGAGCATAATAACCGAAATATCCGAGAGGTTCAACATCGATTTCCTCCCGAAGCCCGGAGAACTGATACCCGAGGATACCACCGGCATTTCCGAGACCGTCGGAGGAGCTGCCGGAGACATTCATGCGTCA
>JAKSPQ010000102.1 GCA_024404665.1 Clostridia bacterium | reverse complement strand
ACAAATTCTTGAGTTTCTCTAAACTCTCCCTTTATTCGGTTTTCAATGCGCAGGTTAATAAAAGAAGCGACTTAGCGGTCGCTTTTTTTTATCTGTTTTTTGGTCTGTGTTTTCTGCATGTATTTTCTGCATGTATTTTCCGTCTGCATTTTCCGTCTGCATTTTCCGTCTGCATTTTCTGTCTGCATTTTCCGTCTGCATTTTCCGTCTGAATTTTCTGTCCGCATTTTCTGTCTGCATTTTCTGTCTACTTTTTCAGCCTGTTTTTTCTGTATTTTTCTGTCTGTATTTTAATGCCGGTTTCTTTATGTCGTTATATTTTTTATTCCGTAATATTATTTTTAAGCACCCTCCTTTACTTTCAATCCCGACAGAACCGATTTTTCTTGAACAAACGCTGTGTTTATGATATAATACTGTAAAAATTTAACTTAGAGGTGTAAAAATGCTGTCCATCAGCCATCTTACAAAAAAATACGGAAGGTCGCTTGCCTGCAACGACATTTCATTTCAGATTCCTGACGGAGAGGTTGCCATATTGCTCGGCCCCAATGGCGCCGGTAAATCAACCCTTATGAAGTCCGTAATAGGTGTTCTAAGATATAACGGAGAAATCTCTGTCAGCGGACTTAATAACAAGACTCCCGAAGCACGAAAAATAGTCGGATATATTCCCGAAATGCCTGCTCTTTATCCTAATCTGACTGTATCCGAGCATATGGAATTCATCGCCAGGGCTTATAAGCTTGAAAACTACAAGGACAGAGTCAGCGAGCTTCTTGACATGTTCGAGCTTACTGATAAGAAAAAGAAATTCGGTGACGAGCTCTCCAAGGGCATGCAGCAGAAGCTGAACATATGCCTGGGCCTTCTTCCGGACCCCGATCTCATTCTTATGGACGAGCCTATGATAGGCCTTGATCCTCATGCAATCAAGGAGCTAAAGCGCGAGATAGAGGCCATGCGGAACAGAGGCAAGACACTCCTCATAAGCACTCATATCATCGACAGCGTAGATATGATCTGGGACCGCACAATAATCCTTCAGAACGGCAATATGCGCGCCGATGTCACCAAGAAGGAGCTTGACGGCTGCGGATTGACTCTCGAGGAGTACTTCTTCAGAGTTACCGAGCAGGAGAACCCCTCCGCAGGAGCCGAAACCGAGGATAAAAAATGAGACTCTTTGCATATTATGCTTTCCATGCTTTTGTCAATCAGCTGAAAAAGCTGTTCAGAACATGGGTTATGATTTTTATTCTTGTATGCGTCGCTTTCGGAGTTGTGATAGGGCTCATCGCAGCCTTTATTGACGAGAAGGTTTCGGAAGGCGGCCCCGAGGACGATCCTTCATCGGTTGTTGTGCCAGACGATGATTTGCCTGAAGAACCGGGGGACGGTTCCGACGACGCATTTATTTTCACGGACAGTCAGGGAAATGTAGAATTTGTCCTCGATGCCGGCGCAATTCTTGATCTGGTCGTTACAGCCGTGATTGTCTTTATATTCGTCTTTATGGTTATGATGATGGATAAGGGCAGCTTTTTCCTTCCGGCCGATACGGTGCTGCTTTTTACATCGCCGATGACCCCGCAGGGAGTTGTATTTTTCAGACTCAGCTGTACAATGGGATCGATGCTGTTTGCCGGCATCTACATACTGTTCCAGATTCCGAATCTTGTATATAACGCAGGCCTCGATGTCGCAGCCGTTGCCGCTGTCGGTGTAGGCTACGTGCTGACACTGACGGTTTCCGTAATACTTAAGGTTGCGGCATACGTTTATTCCGCCGCAGACAGGAAAAAAGCCGATACCGTCAAATATGCCGGAATCGGACTTCTGCTGGCTATGTTTGCCGGAGGCTTCGTTTACAAGAACATAATCGGTATGACGAGCCTGCCCGGTGCCCTGTTCAGATTCTTCAGCCTGAAGGAAACAAGATTCTTCCCGTTCGTCGGCTGGATCAAGGGCTTTATCATGTATACGGCAGAGAAGAATTATATCGCGGCCGCGCTTTGCCTTGCGGCAACGGTCGGCGGCGCAGCGCTTCTGATTTTTGCGGTGTCGAAAATGAAGGCTGATTTCTACGAGGAGGCCATGGCAAAATCGGAAGAGGTTGCCGCAGCTCTCCAGGCGCAAAAGGAGAAGGGTAGCCTGTTTTCCTCCGGACAGAGAAAAAAGGACAGAGCGGACAGGCTGAAGAGAGACGGCCTGAAGCACGGAAGAGGCGCGAACATATTCTTCTTCAAGGAAATGTATAACAGATTCAGATTTGCCGCTCTCGGAATATTTACAAAGACGTCCGTCACTTATCTTATCATCGGTCTCGGAATCACCGCGGTACTCAGATTTTTCACCGATGTAAGGTCTGTGCTTCCGGCAGCACTCGCGGTAGCTGCGTTTGCCTTCTACCGCACGCTCGGAAATCCGCTTGAGAAGGATATATCGCTGCCCTATTTCCCGATGATCCCTGCAAGCGCAGGAGCAAAGCTCTTCTGGTCGGTTCTGGCCGGAGTCACGAATACTGCTCTCGATGTCATCGTGCCGGTCGTCGTGTCGGGTATTGTTATGGGCGAATCGCCTTTGACGGTTGTAATCTGCATTCTGCTTATTCTGTCGATTGACTTCTATTCAACGGTTGTCGGAACGTTTATCGGCGTTTCGCTGCCGCAGAACGCCGGAACGATGCTGAAGCAGGTCATTCAGATCATGTTCCTGTATTTCGGACTTATTCCCGACATCGCCGCCATTGGAATAGCGGCTGCGTTGGGGAATATTGCCGTAGGACTAGGAATTGCATTTATCGTAAATCTCGGAATAGGCGCATTGTTCTTTGCTTTCCTGCCTGTGTTTTTCTGATACCTGAAAAACACAGGCGTGAGCAACGCTGCATTACGGAGATGTCAGAAGCCCTCCTGCTTTTGACATCTCCTTTTGTTGTGTGTCGGGCATGACACATATCTAGCTGGGATAAATCCAGTCACAGGCATTTGCCGCAAAATTCATCTTATGTTAACTTAACTTTAATTTCCGCTGTAGAAGTTACTTTGAAAATTTACAGGTTAAAAATGTCTTTTTCAACAGTTCTTTTTTTGTTGCAATATTTTTTATTATATGATATAATATATTATTAAATATAATGGACTTTTATCGACAGATTGTAAAATGCCTTTAAAAACGACGTCTTTAATCTCAAAAAGTCCGTTTTTGCAGGAAGAATCACCTTCCCGCCAGTGTGCGGGAGACAAGGAACCGATATGGACGAAATCAGAGAAGATAAGACAGAAGTTATGAGATACAGAGACAGACTGCTGTCCGACGGAGTAATACGGAAATATTCGGATGCCGTAATAAAGGTCCGGGCAATTGTATCGGGAGAGCACCTCGGATATTATGTCAGAACCTTCGGCTGCCAGCAGAACGAGGCAGACAGCGAGCGCATCGCGGGAATGGCCGAGTCCATGGGATACGAAAAGCGGGAAAATCCGGAGGACGCGTCGCTTATAGTCATAAATACATGCGCCGTAAGGGACCATGCCGAGAAAAAAGCCCTTTCCGTCACGGGCCAGCTGAAAAAAATCAAGCAGGAACGCCCCGGAGTCATCATCGCGGTATGCGGCTGCATGGTATCTCATGAAAAGCGCGCGAATCAGATAAAGAGAAGCTACCCGTACGTGGACTTTACGTTCGGCACCCCGGATCTTCACATGCTGCCGGAGCTTCTGCTCTCAAGGCTTGAGGGAGGCCGCAGAAGCTTCATTCTGCCGCCCGACGAGCCGCCGGTATCGGAATGCATTCCCGTCGTAAGGAACTGCAGGTACAGGGCTTGGGTCAGCATAATGTTCGGCTGCAACAATTTCTGCACCTACTGCATAGTACCTTATGTCAGGGGAAGAGAGAGAAGCAGACGTCCGGAGACAATCATAGACGAAATCCGCGGACTTGTGGCCGACGGCTGCAGAGAAATAACTCTCCTGGGACAGAACGTGAACTCATACGGCAGGGATTGCTCCTTCGACTGCAATTTCGCGGAGCTGCTTCGCCGCATCGATGCCGTTGAAGGGGATTTCACCGTGAGATTCATGACATCACATCCGAAGGATGCCACACGCGAGCTCATCGACGTCATCGCCGGTTCAAGGCATATAGCGCATCAGTTCCATCTTCCGGCTCAGTCCGGGTCCGACAGGATACTGAAGGCCATGAACCGAAGGTATACCTGCGAAAAGTACCTGGAAATCATAAAATATATCAGAGAAAAAATACCGGATTGCGTAATAACGAGCGATTTTATGGTCGGCTTCCCCGGCGAAACCGAGGAGGACTTTGCCGAGACTCTGAAGCTGCTCTCAACCGTAGAATACGATATGATTTATTCGTTCATCTATTCTCCGCGAGAGCTTACCCCGGCGGCGGAAATGGAACAGCTCGACGAAAAGATCAAGGGCGAACGCCTGAGAAGAATGGTGGACCTTCAGACTCTTATCGCGGACAAAAAGAACTCGGCACTGCTCGGTGCAACCGAGAGGGTGCTGTGCGTCGGTAGGAGCCAGTCGGACCGGGCGGTGCTTGAGGGCCGTGATTACGGCAACAAAATCGTGCTTTTCGAGGGAGACCCCGGGCTTGAAGGAAACTTTGTCGATGTGGAAATTATCGATACCGGAGCCTTTGTCATGAGAGGCAAAATCAAAGAAAGCAAACAAGAGGTGTGAAAAATGGATAAAAGAGCAATACTTGAAACGGCAGCGTCGATAGGACGCTCAATCAGAGATTCCGAGCTTATGGACGAATTTCTTTCGGCTCAGGCCGATTTCGCAAAGGACGCAGAGCTTCAGGCCGCAATTGCGGAATATTCCGTTCAGCAGGAGGCCCTGTCGGGAGCCGCCGGAGGACAGTTTCAGGACCCCGAGGTTGCCGATGCCATCAGAAAGAGAATAGACGAGCTCTACGGAATCATTTCCAGAAATCCTAATTTCGAGGCCTTCGAAAAAGTGAGAGGCGCTCTCGGAGGACTTCTCGACGAGATAAACAGCACGATTACTCATGAAATGGCCGGCAGTGACACGGGTTCCGGCTGCACCGGAAACTGCGCTTCCTGCGGGGGCTGTCACTGATATAATATACTAACCGAAGCGCGTAAAAAGAGAGGAAGCACTGACCATGAGCCCGATGATGGAACAGTATTTTGCAATTAAAAATAAATACAAAAATTACCTGCTATTCTACAGGCTCGGGGATTTTTACGAGTTGTTCTTTGACGATGCCCTGACGGCATCGCGGGAGCTGGAGCTCACCCTTACCGGCCGCGACTGCGGTGAGGCCGAGAGAGCGCCGATGTGCGGCGTTCCGTTTCACAGTGCGGACAGCTATATCGCAAAGCTTATAGAAAAAGGGTACAAGGTCGCCATCTGCGAGCAGATGGAGGACCCCGCCACCGCAAAGGGACTCGTAAAGCGCGACGTTATCAGAATCGTCACCGCCGGAACCGTTCTTGAGGCGGATATGCTCAATGAGAAGAAAAACAATTATCTCGCATCGGTGTGCATTGCGGAAAACGCTATAGGACTTTCGCTCGCCGATGTTTCCACGGGCCAGGTATTCGCGACCTGCTTTGACGGTGCCGACCGCATGCAGGAGCTGAAAAACGAGCTCGGAACCTATTCCGCGGCGGGGGGTCGAGTGAGGCGCGGCGCGGAGAGGGTCCCGGGGCTCGCAGGCGTTGTCAGGGGCAGACTCGACGCGTCGGTTGAGGATACGAGAGAGCTGTATTTCCTTCCCGGAGACGCGGCGGGATATGCAGAGAGGCAGTTCGGTCCCGTGCTAACGGACGCCGACAGGCAGAAGGGAAGCCTGATTGCTTCCCTCGGCGCGCTGCTTGCATACATTGAGGAAACCCAGAAGACGGATATTTCTTATATCAAGGATCTCAACATATACGAGAACGGCAGATATATGCAGCTCGATTTCTCGACAAGAAGGAATCTGGAGCTTACAGAGACACTCCGTACCAAGGAGAAAAAAGGAACCCTTCTGTGGGCTCTCGACAAGACAGAAACCGCCCCCGGAGCCAGAATGCTCCGTCAGTGGCTCGAGCATCCTCTGCTTAGCCTGTCAAAAATTACCAGAAGACAGGCGGCGGTTGGCGAGCTTGTGGATATGCCGACGCTTCGAGAAGACGTCAGAGAGCTTCTCTCGCGCTGTCTGGACCTTGAAAGACTTATTACCCGCGTTGTGTACGGAAGCGCGAATGCGCGCGATCTGAGGGCCATCTCGACGACGCTGTCGGTGCTGCCCGAGATAAAGCGCCTCCTCGCGGACTGCACAAGCGCCGAGCTTGCCGAAATCAGAGACGGCTCGGATGCCCTTGACGACATCGTCTCGCTCATTGAAAGCGGCATAGTACAGGATCCTCCCTTCAGCGTCAGAGAGGGCGGCATGATTGCCGACGGCTACTCCGCTGAAATCGACGGACTCCGTTCGGTTGTATCGGGCGGCAAGGACTGGATAGAGAACGAGGCGGAGAAGGAAAGAGAGCGCACGGGTATCAAGAACCTCAGAATAGGCTACAACAGGGTTTTCGGCTATTATATCGAGGTGACGAATTCCTTTAAGGACCTTGTGCCAGAAACATATATACGCAAACAGACTCTGTCGAATGCGGAGAGATATATAACCGAGGAGCTGAAGAAGGTTGAGGCAACGGTTCTCGGAGCCGGCGACAGACTGGCATCGGCCGAATACGAGGCCTTCTGCGACATAAGAAGCCGCGTATCCGACGCATCGGAGAGAATCCAGAAGACAGCTTCGCTTGTTGCGAGACTGGACGTTTACTGCTCTCTCGCAAAGGTTGCCGATGCCGGTGGCTATGTCTGCCCATCGATGAACGACAGGAGAATGATAGATATCCGCGACGGACGTCATCCCGTTGTGGAAAAATTCGTTAAAAACGCGGGCTTTGTACCGAATGATACGCATCTCGACATGAAGTCCAACCGGGTTATGCTCATTACAGGCCCAAATATGGCGGGAAAATCGACATATATGCGTCAGGTTGCGCTTATTGCCGTGATGACGCAGATAGGCTCCTTCGTCCCTGCCGCAAGCGCCGATATGTGCGTGCTTGACAGGATTTTCACGAGAATCGGAGCGTCGGACGACCTGGCCTCAGGCCAGTCGACCTTTATGCTCGAAATGAATGAGGTGGCTGCGATTCTGCGCTCGGCAACAAAGGACAGCCTGATAGTATACGACGAGGTCGGCCGCGGAACATCGACCTTTGACGGAATGAGCATAGCGAGGGCCATCCTCGAATACACTCACAGCCGCAAGGTCGGAGCCAAGACCATGTTTGCGACGCACTATCACGAGCTTACGTCGATGGCGGACGAATTCGAGGGCATCTTCAACTGCAACATCGCTGCGAGAAAACGCGGCGGAGACGTAATCTTCCTGCGTAAAATCGTCCCTGGCTCCACCGATGACAGCTACGGCATAGAGGTTGCAAAGCTTGCGGGGGTTCCCTCCGAGGTTATAAAGCGCGCGAGGGAAATACTCGCCGAGGTCGAGGCCAAGGCAAGACTTGCGGATCAGTCGGTGCTGCCAGAGAAAACGGAGGCCGCCGATGAGGAAATGAATATCGGCGAGTTCATAAACGACAGCATCATCGATGACATCAGAGCAGCTGATCTGAACAACATGTCGCCCTTCGAGGCGATGAACCTGCTCTTCGATTTTCAGAAGAGACTTAAGTAATTATTGTTTGGGGGTAAGCCCTTGGGAAGAATAAACCAGCTGAGCTTCGAGGTCGCAAACCTGATTGCGGCAGGCGAAGTGGTTGACAGGCCGTCATCCGTAATAAAGGAGCTTGTGGAGAACTCGATCGACTCCGGTGCCACAAGAATAACCGTTGAGATTCAGCACGGCGGCGTTCTGTATATGCGCGTAACCGATAACGGCTCCGGCATCCTTCCGGAGGACCTGCCGATAGCAGTCAGACGGCATGCGACCAGTAAAATCAAAGATGCCACGGATCTCGAGGCGATTATGACCCTCGGCTTCAGAGGAGAGGCGCTTGCGGCGATATCCTCGGTATCCGATATGAGAATAATCTCAAAGGTGCCCGACGCGGCTATGGGAGCCTCGATTGAGGTCAACAGCGGAAGAGTCGGCAGGGTGACGGAGCAGGGAGCTCAGGACGGAACCACCGTCATCGTGGAGAATCTGTTTGCAAACGTGCCGGCCAGGCTGAAGTTTTTAAAGAGAGACATAACGGAGGCGGCTGCTGTCATCGGCGTTGCCGAAAAGATAGCGATGTCGCACCCGGAGATAGCCTTCAGAGTGATTTCCGACGGCAACATGAAGCTTGATTCCCCAGGAGACGGAAGGCTGATTTCGGCCGTCAGAGCGGTTTACGGAAAGGATATCGCGCTCTCGCTCCTGCCCGTTGACTGTACCGTGGGCGGAGTAAGGGCCTACGGATATATCTCCTCCCCCTCCGCGCCCAGGGCAAACAGAAATTATCAGAATTTCTTTATCAACAGCCGTTATGTAAAGACCCGAACAGGCTCCGCGGCTCTGGAGCAGGCGTACACCTCGTACATTCCGCCGGAAAAATTCCCCGGCTGCGTGATAAATCTGGAGCTTAGTCCGGCCTCGGTCGACGTCAACGTGCATCCCTCAAAGCTGGAGGTCAAGTTTTCGAACGAGCGGCCGGTATTCGAATGCATATATCATGCCGTAAGAGACGCGCTGACAACGAATACGCTGAAGCC
>JAKSPQ010000101.1 GCA_024404665.1 Clostridia bacterium | reverse complement strand
TTTTCATACTAAATTCCACCACCCTCTTACTGTAGAAGTTACTTTGAAAATTTACGTTCTCGTTTTTTGAAGGGTTTGAAACTAAAAAGAAGTGGTTTTATGGT
The DNA here is from genome assembly GCA_024404665.1 of Clostridia bacterium. Taxonomy (GTDB): domain Bacteria; phylum Bacillota; class Clostridia; order Oscillospirales; family CAG-272; genus CAG-390. The sequence goes on along the minus strand of JAKSPQ010000101.1, from coordinate 8,671 downwards.
GCTATGAATATTATAATGAGGATGTGTGACAGTTGCGTTAGAGAACAGAATAGCAGCGTGTGCATAGGCATAGATTTGCATAATCAGCGCTTGGCGCATATGAGACACCGGCCTTGGTTTGACAAGGCCGGTGTTGGGGTGTTGCCAAAATGCAACAAAGACTAAAGCTAATATTGAAAAATGTTGTGCGGCTTATTTTTTCTCTTTGTAAAAGAGATCAACAACAAGTTTATTTACGGAGGCTGTGTCGGGATAGAATTCCATAAAACCGTCGGAGATTTTGGATTCGCCGGGGAGGTCGATTATTCCTTTGAAGTCATATGAGCTGAATTTTTCAACGAATTTCTGCATTCTGCTGTCGGAGGAGTCGTATACAACATAATCGTCAAGAGTATCTACAAGATTGATAAGGTAATTGGCATCGTCTTTGGTCTTGGGATCAACCTGGGCAATAAAGCAGTCTATGAACTGCTTCTGGCGTTCCATACGGGCTGTATTGGAGGCGTCCTCAAGGCCCTGTCTTGAGCGTACATACTTGAGTGCCTGGGCGCCGGTGAGCCTTACGGAGGCTCCAGCGTGCATTGTGGGGTCGTCCAGGAAATCACACATTACTTCAAGCTCAACGCCTCCTACGGCATCGTTAGCGGCCGGTACGAGGTCCATGGTGAATGAGAGGTAGTGATTAACCCTTGCGCCTTTGAGAAGGGCTTCCACGGAGTCCTTGGTGTTTCTGCATTTGATCTTGGGGTTATCGTCGGCAACGAAATTCTGAGCAAGGGCAATCTGCTTTGTGAAGGATTCAACTACTGTGGCTCCGCCAATGGAAAGCTTATTGATCTTTACCATGGTATCTCTGTTTATGTTTATAGCGGAGCATTCCTTCTTGTCATTGTCAAAGACAAAAAGCATAATAAAGTCTGTCTGTGTGCCGCTTTCATGTGATTCGGCGTGGTCTGAGCCTTCGTATTTATCAAGCCCCATCACAAGGAAAGATTCAACGGTGTCTCTTCTCAGATACTCTTTGCCTTCATATATTATGGAGTTTCCGTCATCGCCGGAACCGTCGAATTCTCCGTTTCTTTTGTCTAAAACGGTAATGACAAGTAAAATAGCGGATATAACAAAAATTGCAGCCAATACAATAAGCACTGCATTTATTGCGGTGTCGGTTCTTTTTTTGCTTCTCATCTTTTTTCCTTGCCCCCTTGCGGATTTTATTAAAAGATTGTATTATTGAGTGTTTGGGAGTTAAAAATCGGTAATTCCGAACATGTTCTAAACAAAAATCCGGCTATGGGGCCGGATTTTTGTTTATTGGTTGAAAAAATCAAACGCTTCTTTTCTTTCTGACAACTGCAACGGATACGGCAGCGGCAGCGGATACGGCCATTATGGAAGCGAGTGTAATGATAATGGCATTCGATCCGGTTTCAGGAGATCTGTTGTTCGCGACAACGATAGCAAAAGGAGAGCAGTCGGTAAGATGCATCTCAAGATTCTTGCCGTCAGCGGATACCTTTGCGCCGCTGATTACTTCCCACTTGCCATCCTTGGTCATGTGAGCAAGGGCTACAAAGTCCTTGAGAGTATCAGCTTTAAGAACAACATCATAGCCGTTATTGGAGGACTGAACAGGGCTGATATCAAAGAGATCGCTTACGGAAACCTGCTTGCCGTTTGCGAGAGCGGAAAGGCCGGGGATAAGAGCGGTAAGGTCAGAAGATGCTGCGATTTCTGAGTAAGCCTTTTCAATGAGGGTCTTGAGTTCGGGAGTAAGAGTGCTTCTTTCAGCATAGGGAGTAACCTTTACGCTTCCGGAAACAACAACGGGGGCGGGATTGCCGGAAGGGCTGGATACAAAGCCTGTCGCAGCAAAAGCCGAAACACCGCATGCGATAGCCATTACAGCTACAAGAACGATAGAAATGAACTTTTTCATTGTTTTATGCCTTTCGAAAATTAAAATATCTTTTTATATTCTCGGAGCGGAACCCGTTCCGGTTTTTTCGTCAGATGTGTAATCTTTTTTGTAATCCTTGTATTTTTTGCTCTTATACTTATCGTAAATCTTTCCTCCGGAATGAATGCCGTTCATAACAACACCCAATACCTTTACATTGGAAAGATGCAATTGCCTTACACAGACTTCAAGCTCTTTTTTCTGAGTATACTCCTCACGTACAACCAGAATAAGGCCGGAAATGAATCCGGAGACTTCTATGGCATCGGCAACTATATTGATAGGCGGAAGGTCAAGGATAATATAATCAAATACTTCTCTGAGCTTGTTCAAAAGGTTCTTCATTCTGTTTGAACCCAAAAGCTCTGAAGGATTGGGAGGACACATCCCGGAAGGAAGCACATACCAGTTGGGCGTCTTTGTAGTCTGAATACCGGACACTCCCGTAGTGCCGCCTTTCAGCAGATCGGACAGTCCCGGTGTTCCGGAAATTCCAAGTTTTTTTGCGACAGAGGGGATTCTCATATCACCGTCTATCAGTAAAACCTTGCAGCCCTTCTGAGCATACGAATAAGCAAGATTTACAGCAGTGGTACTCTTTCCCTCTCCTCTCATGGAGCTCGTGACACCTATGACGGGACATTTGCTTGTATCTTCAATTGTGAAGTCCAGATTTGCTCTTATGAGCTTATACTGCTCGCTTGATACGAAATCCATGTTTTCACAAACCGGAGCCGCGTTGCCCTCGTCCACTACATTTCCCCTGTCAAGCCTGAGAAGCTTTTTTATTGACACCATTTAAAAACTCCTCCTTCACTTTTTCGGGGCTGAGCTATGGTACTCATAACTCTTGTAGTACTTGTAGGATTTTTTATTCGTGCTTGAGCTGTCGGGAATATAACCAAGAATAGGATAGTCGTATTTTTCAATAACGTACTGTTCGTCATAAATGGTATCGTCAAGAACTGAAAGCAATACAATCACACCTGCGGATAAGAGCAGTCCGATAACACCGCCTATCATAGTATACTTTGAAAGACTCGGTCCAAGCTTCTGAAGATCCGGAATAGCTGTATCAACAACCTCCATGGAAGCGCCGTCTATAATCTCGGCAATTCTGACAGGAAGAACTTCAGCAACGGTGTTGGCTATCTTACTCGCGAGATAAGGATCCGTGCAGGTAACGTTGACCTTCATTATCTCTGTATTGTTGGAGGACGAATAGCTTATCATCCCCGAAAGCTGCTTCCAGTTGCAGTCAAGGTCCGCTTTGTCTATGATTCTCTCAAGCGTACTCCTGGATTTCAGAATATCTCCGTATGTTTTAAGCAGACTCTGAGAAGCATTGATGTCCGCAATGCTTATTGAGGTGCTACCCAGGGACAGCGACTTATTGTTTACATAAAGCTTAACAAAGGACGAATATGTAGGAGCAATAAAGAATGCCGCATATGACAATCCGATGATCGCGAATATCAACGCACACACTGCAATGACCCATATGTTTTTCCAAAGGACCTTTGCAAGGTGCAGCAAATCTATTGTATTGTCTTCAAAAGATGCTTTGCTTTTATCCATATCAGTTTTGACGTTTATCCCCTTTATTTTTCTTTCAGGCAATACTTCAACGTCCGGAATGCTTTTCTACATATGAAAAGAACAAGAAAACCAATTGATAAAAATATTTCCAGACACTATATTCTACCCCCCCTCCGTGAACTCAATGTTATGAAATTGTAACATAATTGTGAACATGAGCTTTTTATTATAATATGTATATAAAAATGTCTCAAAAACTCAAAAAGGACGCCGGGGCGTCCTTTTTGGGGAGTGGAAATTATGCGTAAAGAATTGCGATGATGGCCATGAGCATTTTGTGGGAGATGAAGCCGCTGATTTCGGATTCGGGGCTTCCGCAGTAGCGGCGGATGCGGTTGCCTTCGATCTGGACGATGGAGCTGCCGCAGTAGCGGCGGACGGTGTCGCCGTGGAATTCAAGGACGCGGCTGCGGCAATACTCACGGACGTAGTCGCCGTCTATTTCGTACAGGGGACTTCCGCAGTAGGCACGGACTTGGTTGCCGCTGAGCTCGTAGCGGGTAGGACCGCAGTATTCACGGATGTATCTGTCGTCGACTTCAAGGATGGGGCTGCCGCAATAGCGTCTGATCTGGGCCATGGTTGTTTCCTCCGGGTGATAGTCTGAGTGCGGACGCCGGCGGTTAAGCGGCTCCCGTCTTGGGTATTAGTATAGCCTATTCGGGGCTTTTTGTCAAGACTTTTCGGGTTCCTTAGGAGATTATTTCGCAGAATTCGACGGGCTGGCCGTCGGGGTCCTTGGTGAAGGTGAAGCGGTGGCCGAAGAAGTCGGTGCGGGCGGGTTCGCAGGGGACCGACTGCATCGCGGCGTCAAGGTCGGGGACGGAAAAGCAGACGTGGCGCAGGCCCTTAGCTTCGGGGTAGGAGAGCCGGGCGGGGTGAGCGGCATCGACAAAAAGCTCAAGGGTGATGCCGTCGGCGTTTTTTAGGAAGACGACGGTGTCGCGCTCGCGGACAAAGCGGGTGGTTTCGGCAAAGCCCAGGGATTTGTAAAAGTCCACGCCCTCCTCGGCGGACACGATAATGGCAATGTGATTAAGATGCATGTCAGTCATTTTTGAACTTTTCACCTCCGCCTTATGACTTTTTGTACACAAGTGTTCCGGAGATTTTGTTGAGGATTTTTTCATACTGCGGGTTCAGAATGAGCAGGGCGTATTCGTGGCCGGTGGGGACGGTGTCAAGGAAATTGAAGATCTTTTCGTAAACCTTTTCGCGTTCTTCATCGGACGAATCCTTTATGAATTCAATGACAAATATGCTTGCGTAGCCGCTTTCAGTGTCGTTTATCTTCTTGTGAACAAGATAAATGCGGTTTAAGAGGCCGTCTGAAACGCCGAGTATTGTATCAATGTGCGATTTCAGCTCTTCGTCCGTGAAGGTCTCGGCGCTCAGATTGTCGCGTTCGTTCAGGACGCTGCGCTCGGAGTCAACATCGATCTGATGCTGCATCCAGACCATGGCATTTTCGCGGTATTTCGCGTATTCATCGTGCAGACCGTTGCGGGTGCAGTAGGAGCCCAGGGCGTCTATAGCCGCGCTTACGGCGTTGGTGTTTGCATCGACGGCACGGTAGACAAGAGGAAGACCTGCGGGATCGTCACGGGTCAGATAGTATTCGCCGAGCCACATCAGGGGATAGGCCTTGGAGTTGTCGTCAATCGAAGCGGCGTCCGCAAGGCGCCTGCAGAAGGCAGCTGCCTTATCCAGCCGGTTTAATTTCACATAGGCTTCAACTACGGAACGGTACTCCTCGGGAGGGCAGACAGAGCCTTTGTTTTCAAAATTCTCTACGGTTTCAGACGGTTCAAGGTAGAGCGCTTTGCGGTTTTCAGTCCACTGATCGCGTGTGGATTCTGTAAGTTTAAGTCCTGTGGATTCTATGGCCTTTACACATTCCGCCGTAAAAGGGCTATCGGAAGTCAGGTCCGGAAGGGTAAGAGCTATACCGTCAAGAGACTGCCCTATGGAAGCAAGACGGTCGCGGACTATGGGATGCGTGGCGTTCTTGGGCTGAATCTCAACGGCAAACTGATGCAGCCATTTTTCGCTGTTTTCCGCAAGCGCTGCCCCAAAACGTGAGTTTAAGTATGCAAACCAATCCGTAGGGCACTCCTCATTCTTAAAGAACAGTTTGTCTTCTTCAATATAGTCGTCCATAATAAGGGAGAACTTTGAATACAAGCTGATTTTCACAAGAGCCGAGGCAAACACAGATGCGTCGCCTCTGGCAGCGGCGGCTTCATCAGTCATCTTTTCAATGAATTCTCCGGATAAGAAGCCGAATTTTTCCTTCTCCGTAAGACAGCTCGCTATGCTGTATTTGAATCCGAGCACGAAGAGCATATCGTACTTTGAGTCCGGAAGCGGATTGTCGAACAGCAGGAAGGAACAGAAGAAATTTGACGTGGGAAGCTTTACGGCCTCCGCAGCCACGTGAGAAAACTCGTGGAGCATGACGCTGAAGAGCTCATCGCGGGTAAGAATGCCGATGAGTCCCGTCGACAGAAGGAGCGAATATGTCTTCTTTCTGCCGTAACCGATCTCGGCTATTGCGGCATCGGCCTCCCCTCCCGTAATCGCGATGCGGATGCTGCCTCTGACTCCGACGGTCTCCGCCGCCTTCCGGGCCAGAGCATGAAGCTCCGGATAGTCCTCTTCCTTTGTGTAATCCGAGAAGTCAGGTTTCTGCAGAAGCATGAAATAAAGCCTGTAAAACACGGCATAGAACACGGCGGTTCCCGCGATAACGCAGACCGTCACGAGCCAACTGAGCCGCAGAAACGCAGGTGAGAAAAACACAGTTCCGCATGCCGACAGTATCATCAGAAATGAAGCGATGCGGGCATTCAGTATCGCTCTTTTCAGATCCTTGGCGGCAAGATTTATGTCGCCCTGCTCTGAAGCATGGCGCATTCCGATTTTCTTTTCGTCCATCTCCATATTTGAATCGGCTACGGACACGGAACGCATTTTCTTCTTCAGAGCATTAAACATGACTGTTTCAAAGACGAGCAGCCCACAAAGACGCACCGTACAGCATATCGCGGCCGCAATTAAGCGGACATCGTTTTCAGGCAGGGCTCTGTGCAGGTTCACACCCGGTACGAACAGCACCGCAAAAATCACTACCGCCGTCAGCACGGCCAGACACAGGCTCAGATCCGCACGGGATCTCAGTTCCTATTCATCCATTGTTTTTCTTTCCTCGGTTTTTTTGTGACAGTAATAATCAATCTTTCAGTTAATTCAGGCTGCAATAAGTGCGGCTTACGCGGTGCCCGGCGGCAATAGCCCGCATCGCCGATAGTTTTGGGCAAGTCTGTTTCGGTAATCACACCGTATTTATTTTACATCAATCGTCTCTGTTTGTCAAGTTTATTGAGGCAAGAGGTCAGGCAGACCGTTATTATTTTTCGGGGACTCATAAAAAAATCCCCCGGCGGGCGTGCAGAGGCGGCGTTCGCCGTCACTCGACCGCGGGGGACTTTTTTATTGGTTCCGATGTTTAATTTTCCTTGTCAACGGAGGCTTTCATTTCCTCATTGAGCTCGGGATATGCGGAGAGCATTGGCTCTACGTTTTCACCCTTCTTGCGCTTGTAGTAGTTGTTCGTGATCTTTGCGACAAGACCGGAAAGAGCGACAAGGCAGATGAGGTTCGGGATGGACATGAGACCGTTGAAGGTATCCGAGATGTCCCATGCGAGAGAGCTCGTGATGATGGCGGATACGACAATCAGGGCAATGTAGATGAGCTTGAAGACCAGAACGGCAGCCTTCTGGGTCTTGGCGGAGCCCTTCTTGAAGATGAACTCAACGGCCTTTTCGCCGTAGAAGGACCATGCCATGATAGTCGTGAAGGCGAAAAGCGGGAGAATTACCGTGAATACGACGGTTCCGAATACACCGAAGTTAGAGGAGAACACGCCCATGATGGTGGCGGTATCCGGCATATCGGCGTTGATGGTCGCCGCGTCAATGTTCGTAAGGAACAGAAGAGCCGTGAGAGTGCAGATGATAAAGGTATCAAAGAATACCTCGAATACGCCCCAGAGACCCTGCTTTACGGGTTCCTTGGTGTTGGAAACAGAGTGAGCGATAACGGATGAGCCAAGTCCCGCCTCATTGGAGAACACGCCTCTGGCCATACCTTTTTTGATTACGGTTGAGAAGATGTATCCCGTCACACCGCCGGCAAGCGCCTTGACACCGAAGGCGGAGGAGAAAATGAGGGCGAACGCGGTTCCTACATTGGTTATATGCATGCAGATTCCGATTACGGCCATTACGATGAAGAGCAGGCTCATAAAGGGAACGAGAGTGGCCGCGACCTTGGATATTCTCTTGATACCGCCGAGAATGATGACGGCCACGAGAGCGGCAACACAGATGCCGACGATGAGCTTGGCAAGCTGGGTATCCTGTCCTATCGCGTTGGTGATCGATGCGGAAATCTTATTGGTCTGAGCACCGGACATACCGATGGCTGCAAGAGCGGTGAATGCGGCTGCGACATAGGCGAGCCATCTCCACTTGAGTCCGTAATAAATATAATAGAAGGCGCCGCCCTTGTAGGTACCGTCATCGGACTTCTTTCTGAAGTAAACACCGAGAACGTTTTCGGAGTAGTTGGTAACCATTCCGAAGAAGGCGGAAATCCACATCCAGAATACGGCACCGGGGCCGCCCGTGAGAATCGCGGCGGTAACACCGATGATGTTTCCGGTTCCTACGGTTCCGGAAATGGCCGTTGCGAATGCTTCAAACGGAGATACTCCGTCCTTGCGGTTTTTCGAAGCGATGCTCTTAACCGCGGGAACGATGGTGGAGCCCAGCGAATCGCCGAACTTGCGGATCTGAAGAGCGCGGGTCATAACGGTGAGAAGCAAACCGGTTCCGAGAATAAGGATGATGACCGGCCAGCCCCAGACGATGTCGTTGACAAAGCCGTTGACCTTTGCCACTGCGTCTAGAATTTTGTCCATTGTCTGACTGCCGCCATTTACATGAGCGGCCTCTCTCTTTCGTTTGGATTGTGCGTCCTAATGAAGGATAGAACAGGCACGAATTTGAGTTATTATTATAGCACGAAAATTCAATTATGTCAATA
>JAKSPQ010000100.1 GCA_024404665.1 Clostridia bacterium | reverse complement strand
AGATTTTCTGTCAGAGTGAAACAATTCCGGCTTTATTCCCTTATCCAGTGCATTCGCCAAGGCTCTTTTTACCAGTTCGGAATCGATCTGTTTGCTGATTTCGTAACCGACTATTTCACGGTTGTAAAGATCTATGACCACCGCCAGATACACCCACCCGATACTTGTCCTGATATAGGTAATATCGCCTGCAACCACCTCCCCGGGGCGTTCCGCTTTAAAGTATTGGTTTAATTCATTATACGAATATCTGTGCGCGGTTCTGTCTGCTTTCCCCGGCTTGTATTTTACCATTGTTACCGGGTAAAAACCGTTTTCACGCATGATTTTTCGCACCTTATACTCACTGACCGTAATTCCGGCTCTGGCAAGTTCTCTCTGTACCGTCCTGTATCCGTACGTCTGCCTGCTGTCTTTGAATATCTGTTCTATCGTCCAGATCAACGGCAGCATGGCGATACTCTTTTCTATTGCTTTCCTTCTGTTTCTTCTCCACCGGTAATAGTTCTGCGGCCTTACACCTAAGTATCTGCACATATTCACTACCTTGAAATCCCGGCTGTTTTCAAGGATTGCCTCGTATTTCATTCGGCTTGTTGCATGAATATGTGCATGCATTTGGCCATTTTTCCATTTTTCCTTTCTTTTGTACCCATACGACCATTATACACCCGGTGTCAATTTTGGGACGCAGTCCAATCGACGAAATGCTTGTTCGAAGAGCCGCTGCCTGGGAAAAGACTGCTCCCTCAGTCTCACATGGGGTGTAACACTACAGATGGAAAATACTGTTGACAAACGCAAGTTTTTCAAGTATAATATCATTGGTTAATTGAACGAATTGACAATTTTCCAGGAAAGGAGTGCCCCGTACGATGAAAAAGCCCAAACATGTCTTTCATACCGGTTTTGCGCATATCACGAACGAGAATTCCTTCCCCCGCGGGAGGTATCATCTCATATTCATTTCCCTGCGCGCATGACCGGTTTTGCAGACGATACGGTTATGCGCGATTTTGCATTTATGAAGGGGAACTCCTTGCTTCTTTGGGATTTTATCAGTTTATAAGTAGCAGATGAACGCTGAAAGAGCGACTTGAATTATTGCATCACTCACAAAATCAAAAGCCGCTCGGCATAATGAACGGATAATAAGCGGAATAATTCCATATATATGATTGAAAGAGAGAACACAATGAAAAGCATTCAAAGACTTTTTATACCATTACTTGCAATTCTTTTGGTGATTCAAACTGTCCCAGTATCAGCAATCGACTCATCCTCTTCAAGAAACATGACGGAGTCATTTGATGCGGATAATGGCATAGTGGTTGGAGGACCTGATGAATACTATACCGATTCACTTGACCCGGAAACGATAAAAACAATCGGCAAAGGTGAGATGACTTTAGAGGAACTATCAAAGATCAACATAAATGATGTTGTTATCCCGGAATGCATCTCTCAAGAGAACGCTAAAAGCAGAGAACATGTTAACAGACTTTGTTCACAGGAAAAGAATCTCAACACGGTTGTTTTTCAAAACAGAGACGGCAGCAAAACAGCTTATATTTTTACAAAGCCGGTAAAATATCTTGACCAAGACAATTTAATTAAGGACAAAAGCACCCTGATAAGCGCATCAAGCAACGATATTTTCTCTTTTGCCATGGAGAATAATAATGTACAGGTATTTTTTCCGGACGATATATCAAAAGGTGTTATGCTCCGGTATAATGGTTATTCTCTGGATATGAGACCGCTTGCATCAGATAATTCAGATCACAGCAGTTTATGCAAGATTTCTGATAATCAATTGATTTATTGCAATGCTTATGATTCTCATACTGATTTAAAGTATACCACACTGTTTTCCGGAATAAAGGAAGATATTGTTATTAATGAATACACCGGGCAAACAAGGTTTTGCTTCCTTTTGCATGCCGAAGGATTGTCAACCCAACAAACTGAGAATGGAATCTGGCGGTTAATAAATGAAAAAGGGAGGCCTGTTTTCAATTTTGACAGCATCTATATATGCGACAGCAAAGGAAAAAGCACATTCGGAGTAATAACTGTTGAATCGGGTGAGATAAACAGTTTTGTTGTATACATCGATGTCCCGATTGATTTTTTGACCGATCCGACAACTCAGTATCCGGTTTTTGTCGATCCGACTATAACTGTTAATGAGACCATATCTATTGAAACAGGGACTGGGTCTGTAGATCAATCGGCAATAATAGACGTCGCTCTTTTTGCCTCGTATGATGACTACTGTGCCGCAAACGGATCAACGGTTTTGAACATGGGGATCTATGATGAAGATATCTGCAAAATCATTTACAAATTTCCGGTTTTCTATAATGACGACATAAGTCCTTTTTTTGAGTTGAACAGATACCGTATCGGGTCGGCTGTTTTGAACATTAATTATCTCTCATCGACAAGTGTTACGGTCGTTGCCAATCCTATGACGGATACTTATTCTGACATTCCCGATCCGACGCATTTATATGATCCGGCTTTAATCGATGCCTTTTCATCCGTTAACTCAAGTTCGACTTCCTTTTCTTCATCTGGATTAAAACAGATTGGTATAACAGATATTGTGAAGGGGTGGGCGGATTTTCTATCCGGAGAGACTACCGCCGCTTATTGCGACCCGCAAAATGGTCTTTTGCTGTCATTGTCAAATTCAAATGCTTTTATATCAGTTGCTTCGACAGAGTATTCCAGTGCTCAGAATAACGTTTACCTGACTATAGATTATTCGGACGTCGGCGGAAAATACTATTTATACAACCTCAGTGAATACAAGTTGCTTTGCAACGATTCATCTAATACATTATCTCTCAACACATATAGCGCTTCCAACACAAGGAAATGGTCACTTGAGTATCTTGGAAACGATAAGTTTTATATCCGTTCCGTAAATAATCCTAATTACGTTCTTTACGGAAACGGTTCGTCGGTGTCTCTCCATCAATTCCCATCAACACAATCTGAGAGAAACAAATGCAAATGGGTCATTTTAACTGCTACTGGAGGCGGTGTGATTATTAAAAATGACTATTCTGGTAACTTTCTTCAAATTAATGGGACTTCTTTGAATCTAATATCCCCGCCTGCTTCCGGAACGAATGCATACGATTTGTGTCGCTGGGGTATCTTAGAAACAAAAAAGTATAATGGGATAACTAATCTATCCTTAAGCGATGATTGGATTAAACCGGGGACATCCAAATATTTGAATATTAAAACCACACCGGCGAACGCCAGTTGGAAATCCGCTCATTTCTTCACATGGACAATATCAGACACTTCTGTGATAAACAGCACCTCGGACATAGGAAGATTCTCTGGAGTGTCAAGCGGAAAGACCACACTCACACTGTCGAATAAACTAACAGGTTATACAAAGAGTTTTACAATTGCTTGCGGAACCATACGCGAAGGAACGTATATGATCCTTAACAAGGATACCGGTCGGTACATGGACGTTGAAGGGCCTTCAGATAACTCAGGAGCATATATTCAACAGTGGGATTATCACGCGGGAAGCCAGGAAAAGTGGGAAGTAACTCTTTTAGGCAATGGAGATTACATCATAGAATCTCTTTACAGTCATAAGTATTTGCGCGTTGAGAATGGATCAACCTCGGCAAATGCTAAAATAATCCAGTATTCCGATTACAACTGGACTAGTTGTCGCTGGAAGATCGAGGATACAGCCAGTGGAGCATACAAAATCATTCCTATGCTGGTCAGTTCTTTTGCTGTCAGTGTGCCGCTCAATACAAACAGCAACGGAACGGATCTTGTTCAACTTCAGTATTCTAATGACAGCAATTATCGTGATGAGTGGATCTTTGACAACATAGGAGAAACCCACGGTATAGATAACGGTTCGGTCTACACAATAGAAGCGGTCCACAGTGGTAAAGTTATTACTGCAAACGCAGGGGGAGAATCCAACGGGACCAATGTCTGTCAGCAATCATTAACACCCGGGTATCAGTGGCAACGCTGGAAAATGCTCTATCAGGGGAATGGAGAGTATAAAATCCAGAATATGCAGAGCGGCAAATTGCTGAGCATATCGGCCAGTTCTGCAACCAGCGGAGCCAACGCGCATATTTGGGCAGATGATGGAACTACAGGCCAGTTTTTTAAGATCAAGGAAAATGTAGATGGTTCGTATGCATTTCTGTCCAAATGCAGTTATTATACCTGTGCGCTCAATGTAAATAATAATAGTATTTCAGAAGGAGCAAATGTTAATCAGTACAATTATTCTGGGGGAAGTACTCAATCGTTTTGGGTTGCAAAACATATAGTTACTATTGATTTTATTGCGCCTTGCATCAATATGCTTTGCCTATTAGCTAACGGATTTGCGCCGAATGAAACAGAACAATACAGACAGCAACTTGTTCTACAATATATAAGACGATATAGTTATAATAATAGTTTCTGGCCAATTTGCGCCGGTGCTATTAATACGGATTTTATTACGTTTGTTGATAGCAACAATTCATATATGAAAAAAATCTTCAAAGCAATTCCAAATGAATATGTTCCAACTAATGCCGGGGGGCCTTCTGCCGGTTTCATTTGGGACTATAATGGGGAATTAATTGATTTTTATCATTTGTGCGCGACCTTAAACGCGATGATTTATTGCAAGCATTCCTCGAACTTGATTCCATTACTTCTTAGTGGTCAGATTAGCAATCTTGCGGGCTGGGCAGGGGATTTAATTTCGACCGTTCCTGACGCACTAAATTTGGTCGATTCCTGGGGTATGCCGCAAAATTATCAGAGTGTTTATTCCGCTATGTATTCAATAATGTCAAGTGGTGGGAGTGGAACCAATTTCTCAAGAGAAGACTATTTGGCAGATATAGATGCAGTTCTGATTTTTGCCTCAACAGAAAACCTGTTGATGGGTAGCTTTGAGGATCATTTTGAGAATCATTTCAACTATAATTGCAGAGAGAGATTCAATTTGCTATCATCAACCCTATCTTACTCCGACTCCATTTCGATAGTTAATACATACCTTAATTACACTCCTATCGTTACTAGGATGCTTCGCGGTACCCCGTTTACTGTTTTATCACAGGATCAAAAAAACGCAATCAAAAACGCTTTCGTTGATTATTTTTGGGAGTGTGTTGATAATGAGCAGCAGTAGAGAGGATTGGGTTAAGAAAGGATTACGCCTCCGAAAAATAACTAAAAAAATCATACTCACGGTGGCAATTACGATGTTTTTGATTCCCGCTTTGGTCATATGTTATTTTGATGTATGTGAATTTTTTCCTGCTAGAGTCATTTATTCAGATACATCGTACAACGGTCATAAAGTGAAGATATGTGAAGATGGATTTAACAATCGGCTGGGTGAAGCGACTGGGCATTGGGTGATTGTAAAAGTCGACGGAGTGACCGTCAGCAGGTTTTATATACTACTCGATTATTCATCGTTTAGTTTACGAAAGGATAATATTATCAACGACATCGATTCCGAGAATGAGTACAAGATTCGATTCGATCCGTCCCGGAATGGCGGGTCGCAGTACATAACATTTTCTTCTGATTTCAAAACCGTTACAGACGCCTGCGTTTATGAATACTATCATATTAATGATGATATCAATGATTATAACGTTCCGCATTTGGATTCATGGGGGTGATATGGTACCATTATTTCTTGGCAGTGATTTGAACGTGGTTTATTTTTGCTAACAAACCGCTTTTGTTTTTTCAGCTTTCCGGATCTGAGAAAGACAAGGCTGTTCTCCGGAAGGGCAATGCACCGCTTATGGCTTGCCTTGCGGAAGACCTTCGGCAGTTATATCGGGCGGAAGCCCGGACACACTTAAACCCGAAAACGCGTGTGAGGCGTTTCGAGGCGCTTTCATCCTGGGGGGACAAAACTATCCCTCCGGATCGTTTTGAAGCGATTATGCGCGGTCATTGCCGTTGAAAAGCGAAGGGGGCAGTTGACTGAGAACTTAGAGTATCTTCTGTATATGACCCGGAAGCTACTCTCAATCTTTCGCGGAGAAGGATGGATCCCGGACGGCGTCATAAAGACGATAGCGATAGCGGTGCTGGCAGACGAAGGTGCGTTCTTTGCAACGGAGGAAGGCAGAGCGGCGTTTGAGGACTGGAAGAGAGAGCGAGAGGAGCAAAGGAAGGCTAAGGAGCAGTCGGATCAATGCAAGATCCCCGAGCGGATCCAGCCGACTGAAAAGAAGGAGAAAAAGGCTGGCTGATCAGTCTGTTCCGAGGTAAAAAACAAATCCGAACCGGTTGTTCATTACGAACCGGTTCGGATTTGTTGTTGGTGACCCGTACGGGAATCGAACCCATGTTTTCAGCGTGAGAGGCTAACGTCTTAACCGCTTGACCAACGGGCCGTGCCGGTAGCGGAAGTTGGACTTGAACCCACGACCTATCGGGTATGAACCGATTGCTCTAGCCAACTGAGCTATTCCGCCTTACAGCTTGTCAATTATACCACTTCGGTTAATGATTGTCAAGTGTTTTTTTCAGTTTTTAAAAAAAATCTCGTTTTTAAGTGATTTTTATTGAAAAATGAATCATTGTGTTGTATAATAGATAATTATTATTATTTATAATGCGCGTATAAAGAATATTAAAGGAGTTAATACCAATGAGCACTCAGGTTTTTACCTTCAAGGGCGGTACTCATGTCGAGGAGTATAAGAATACTTCCGCAAAAAAACTCGAGATAATTCCGTGTCCGGATACGGTTGCCGTTCCCATGTCTCAGCATATAGGGGCGCCGTGCAAGCCGGTTGTGAAAAAGGGAGATTATGTTTACAGAGGCCAGCTCATAGGAGAGGCCGGGCCGGGACTCGGCTGTCCGGTTCATGCTTCCGTTTCCGGAACCGTTGTCGAAATCAAGAACACCTTCGGCAATCTTGCGCAGCCCATCGAGACCGTTGTGATAAAGAGCGACGGAAAAATGGAGCTCCATCCCGATATTAAGCCCTATAACAAAAAGCTGTCGGAAGTTACTCCCGAGGAAATCGTCGAAATCGTAAAGAACGCCGGTATTTCGGGAATGGGCGGAGCAACGTTTCCGACGCATGCCAAAATCTCGTCATCCCTCGGAAGAGCGGAGAGGATAATTATCAACTGCGCGGAATGCGAGCCGTTCATCACCGTTAACCACAGGCTGATGCTGGAGCGGCCCGATGATATTATCAACGGCGCAAAAATACTCATGAAGGCTTTGGGACTTGCCTCGGCGGATATAGCCGTTGAGGACAACAAGGCCGATGCGATAAACCGACTCATGGAAGCTGTCGGAAAGAACGATTTCATCCGTGTAAGGGTAATGCAGACCAAATATCCGCAGGGTGACGAACGACAGCTGATATTCGCTCTCACGGGGCGCGAAATCCCCGCCGGCAAGCTCCCGATCGATGTGGGCTGCGTCGTTTTCAATGCCGAGACGGCCGCTGCGGTCTACAGGGCCTTTGCCTACGGACTGCCGCTGATCGAGCGCTGCGTCACCGTCGACGGAGACTGCGTGAAGGAGCCCGGAAATCTCCTGGTTCCCATCGGCACTTCCTACAGAACGCTGATTGAATACTGCGGAGGCCTGAAAAAGACTCCGTACAAAATAATCAACGGAGGTCCTATGATGGGCGCGGCAAGGTGGGAATTCGATTCCCCGGTTACCAAGGGAACGTCAGCCGTGCTTGTTTTCTCCGAAAAATTTGCGGCAATCAAGGACCCCGGTGCGTGTATAAGATGCGGACGCTGCGTAAAGAACTGCCCTATGCATTTGATGCCTGTATATCTTGCGCAATACGCGATGGCAAGAAGGTATGACGATGCCGAGAAAATGGGCGTTATGAGCTGTGTCGAATGCGGCACCTGTTCCTACAACTGTCCCGGCAACGTTCAGATCGTTCAGTATATCCGGGTAGCTAAAGGGGCTCTCAGAGCCAGAAAGGCCAAAAAATGACAGACAACACCAAAAACACTATTGTTTCCGAGCCGGTACCGGAAAAGGAGAAGCCCGCGGCGGAATATCCGGAGCTTGTAACGGTGTCGCCTTCTCCTCATATCAAGCACACCGACACTACCGCGACGCTTATGCTCGATGTGATCATCGCGCTGCTGCCGGCAGCTGCCTGGGGAGCATTCGTATTCGGTCCGAGAGCCGTGATAATCATGCTGATATCGACGCTTTCGGCCGTGCTCTTCGAATACCTGTCAAGACTGATTTTCGGCAGAAAATGCACCGTCGGCGACCTTTCGGCCGTGGTCACGGGGCTTCTCCTCGGAATGAACCTTCCCTCATCGGTTTCATATTGGATTCCGGTGGTGGGCTCCTTCTTCGCGATTGTCGTCGTAAAGCAGCTTTTCGGCGGCATAGGAAAGAACTTCGTGAACCCCGCCCTCGCGGGCCGCGCGTTCCTGTTCGGCTGGCCGTCAGAGATGACATCGTTCCCCGCCGCGTTCGACAGACTGGATTTCAGAGTCTTCTCGTTCAGAAACAGCGCGGAGCTTGCTACGTCGGCGACCCCGCTTGCGGCACTCAAGCACGGAACCCTTCCGGGCGAATCGCCTCTCGACCTGTTCCTCGGCAGATGCGGAGGCTCCATCGGCGAAATATCCGCGCTGCTGCTCATCCTCGGAGGAATATATCTTATCTGCCGAAAGGTAATAACCTGGCATATTCCGGTGGCCTATCTTGCGACTGTCGCCGTACTCACGTTTTTATTCCCCACAAGCGGAGGCC
>JAKSPQ010000010.1 GCA_024404665.1 Clostridia bacterium | reverse complement strand
CTGTCCCCTATACGAACCGGATTGCCTACCGTGTCATATTGAACAATAGTGCTTGATTCTACTGAATAATTATAATCGTAAATCTTTAATTTGTCAAGAGTTCATTCATTAGTGTAATCAAACAGGTAACAATTTCCGCCGTTTGGCCCGTTCGAAGAGCCGCTGCATGGGAAAAGGCGGCTGACCAGTCTCACAGGGGTTGTAACACTACAAACACCGCCAGGCGCCGGATTAAAAATACTTGTAGAATAATAAAAAATGTGATATAATATACTATGTATATCTATAAATACTTATACTGAATGTATTTAACACCCGGAAGCTTCAGCGGAAAGGATAGAAATGACAAGAGAACTTAAATGCGGACCGATATTTCAGAACCGCAATTCATACAGAACACCTCTTATTATGGCACACAGAGGAGGAGATTTCCTTGCGCCTCAGAATTCCCTTCCGGCGTTTGAGGAGTCCTGCAAGCTCGGCGTATGGGCGCTTGAGACCGATATCAGATTCACAAAGGACGGCGTAGCAGTATGCCATCACGATGCGGACATTGTAAAGATGACGGACGGAGAAGGTGAGATATCATCGTTCACTTTTGAGGAGCTCATGAAGTTCAGGATCGACAACGGCGTCTTTGCGGATACTCTCCCGGAGGACCGGCTGAGAATACCTACAATGGACCAGTATCTTGATCTCTGCATGCGCTGGGGAGTTGTTCCCTTCATCGAAATCAAGACTGACGACGGCATCGAGCCTGTCATAAAAGCCCTGAGAAGAAGATCGATGGAGCAGTTCGCGGTGATATCATCGGTGAAATTCGAGCATCTCGCCGAGGCACGAAGACTGTCGGAAAGCGTATTTGTTCATCATATTTTTTCATCAAAGGAAAGAATCGACGACTTATACAACCTCGGCTATGCCGGAATGTCGTTCAAGCTCAAAAAGCCCGAGGATTGCCCCGAAGGACTCGTCGGCGATGTTCACGAGGCAGGCCTGAGACTCTGCCTCAGAGCGGCTGATACACCCGAGATTATGAAAAAAATGATTGATATGGGACTGGATTACCAGCCATCCAATAAAGTATTCGGTCTTTGAGCCGGAAAGGATAATTCCATGATTTATATGTTTCTTGCAAACGGCTTTGAGGAAACCGAAGCCCTGACACCCCTTGATCTCATCAGACGTGCCGGAATAGAAATCAAAACCGTAGGTGTCGGCGGAACCGAAATAACCGGTGCTCACGGCATCAGGGTCAGCGCCGATATTGCCGATACGGTTTTTGACTCCTCCGATATGACGGGAATAATTCTCCCCGGCGGAATGCCCGGGACCAAAAATCTCGATGCTTCCCCTGTTGTCGATAAAGCTCTTCGCTGCGCCTTTGACGGCGGACTGCTTATCTGCGCTATCTGCGCAGCCCCGATGATTCCCGGAAAAAGAGGAATGCTTTCCGGTAAAAAGGCCGTGTGCTTCCCGGGCTTTGAGCAGTATCTCATCGGAGCGGAGCATACTTCCGGACGCGTTGAGCACGATGGCAGATTCATCACCGCTGTCGGAATGGGAGCGGCTCTGGAGTTCGGACTTGAAATCGTATCAGCGGTAAAGGGCGAATATGAAGCAGGCGCACTGGCTGCAGCCGTGCTTGCTCCTTCGTTTGTAAAAGGCAACTGATGGAGCTGAACTCGAATAATAAAAGACCGAAAAACACAGGTTCGGGCTCACATTCCGAAATTGACAGGCTTCTGAATGTTCCGGATCCCGGAGAAGAAAAGAAAGAGACTCCCAAAGCTCCGGAAAACATCGGAAAAAACGATTCTGCGGGCAGTAAGCAATCTGCAGAAAAAGATCCCTCGGGTGAGAAGCCATCCAAGGAACGAGCTCCCTCGGGTGAGAAGCCATCCGCAGCAAGAGCTCCCTTTGCCGGAAAGCCATCCAATGAACGAAAAGATCCCGCTCCAGCGGCGGTTCCATTAGGGGACGGAAAGAAAAAAGCTCTTCGGAGCACGGAAGGAAAAAACCGCTCAAACAGCAAGCCCGATGTTTTTTCTCCCATAAAAAAGCTTTTTTCCGGTATTGCTGACGAGCCTGACGGCAACGTTTCGAATTACAGACGTCAGATTGCGGCTCCGCTGCTCGTGCTTGCCGTTTTTGCTCTTCTGAGACTCTCGGGCGTAATCGATATGCGTCTTACGCGTGAGAACGAATATGCGGCTGTAATTATGCTTCAGGTGCTGATTTTCCTGGTTCCTGCCGCGGTTTACCTTGCAGTAACCAAAAATACCGTAGGGCTGAGACTTCGCCCCTTCGGAATAGGACATCTGCTGCTGATTCTTTCCGCGATTCTGATGATACAGAGCGGAAGCATTCTCTTAAACTGTCTTTTCGGAGGATATGAAACCATATCGCAGAGCTACGATCTGTACGGTATTTTTATATCCAAGAACGACGGCAGCCTGTCCGACGGTCTGTATCTGGTTCTTGCCTATGCTCTCCTTCCGGCCTTCTGCGAGGAATTCGTTTTCAGAGCAATTCTCTGCAGAGAATATGAAAGAAGAAGCACCTTTGCCGCAATTTTCATGCCTGCCTTCTTCTTTGCGATGTTGCACTTCGATTTGTCAAGATTTCCCGCCTTCTTCTTTGCCGGACTTGTTCTTGCACTGACGATGTATTCTTCACGGTCGATTCTGGCGTCCGTCGCGGTTCATTTCGGTTGCAATATGATAGCTCTCTTCTTCCGCAACTACATTGTTACGATTTACGATTTGGGAGGCAATTCCCTCTTCGTATTTATTATGACCGTCATTTTTCTGCTTTTCGGCTTTATTTTCTTTGCTGAGGCAGCAAGACTGTACCGTAATTATGCGTCCGGAGGTTATTCTGACAGCTATCGCGAGATGCTGCCGCCTCCCGTCTCCGGAACGGAGACAGCAAACGGAAGAAGCGATCCCGCGCAGGTGTTTGCCTCCAGGCACCCGAGAATAGCCGCATCGCTTGCCGCGCTGATATCTCCCACCGCTCTTCTTTGCTACCTCTTTTACACAGTATTCATTCTGTTATTCTGATTATTGGAATATAAAAAAATGTCACTTTTTACCAAATTAAGAAACAAAAGAAAAAAACTGAATGAGAAGGACTCTTCAGGGTACTCTCCGAAGGATTACGAAAAAGCGCTTACCGAGCTCGACGAGCCCGGTGCGGATGACTTTTTCGGAAGAAAATCCTTCACTGAGGGCGCCAGTACCGTTACCGCAATTGTAAAAGCGATTGTGTACATATCCTTCATCGTTGTAATTTCGTGCGCCCTTGCATACTTTGCGCTGTCATCGGTTAACGATGTATTTGCTTTTGTCAAGGACGATAAAACCGCTGAGGTTACGATACCGGACATGCCTACGGCATCGGAGATTGCCAAGGAGCTCGGCGATGCGGGAATTATTAACCATCCGTGGCTGTTTAAGCTATATGCCAAGGCCAAACATGTCGATGAAAACGAGTCGCGGTACAAATTCGTCGCAGGAACCTATGAGGTTAATGCGAATATGAATTACGATGAGCTCCTCCTCTCATTTGTCGAAAAGCATATCGTCACAACGATAAGAGTGACGATACCGGAGGGTTATACCTGCGACGACATTATTAACCTTTTCCTTGAAAAAGGAATAGGAACACGTGACGGCTGGATCGATGCCATCAACAATCACGATTTCGGCGAGGATTTCCCCTTTATTTACGATATTCCCGAGAATTCCGACAGGTATTACAGACTTGAAGGCTATCTCTTCCCCGATACCTATGATTTTTACACCGAGGAGCCCGAGTATTATTATCTTCGCAGAATGCTTGTGAGATTCAATAACGTTGTATCGGGCGATATCAAAAAACAGATTGAAAAGAACGGTATGACTCTGGATCAGGTGCTTACCGTGGCATCCATTATCGAGAAAGAGGCATATTTTGCGAACGATTACGCAATCTGCGCATCCGTAATCTGGAACAGACTTAATGCTCCGAAGACTTATCCGAATCTTGAATGCGACTCCACGATTATCTATGCGCTGTCGCATGAACGCGGACACAGAGTCAACGAGCTGACATCCGCCGATCTGAAATTCGATAATCCCTATAACTCATATCTTAATGCCGGACTTCCGCCCTCTCCGATCTGTAACCCGAGCTACACTACAATAATCTGTGCCATAGAACCCGAACAGACAAAGTATTATTTCTTCGTCACTGATACGGGAAACAATCTCCTTCCTGCGGAGACGCGTGCTCAGCATAATGCTAATGTAGAAAAAGTCAGAAAAGAAAAGGAAGCGCTTGAGGCCGCATCGCGCGGCTGATATGCCGTACTTGTTGATAATATGAAAACAGAGAAAAAAAGCTTTGTCGGAAGAGCGGTGACAACAGCTATATTGCTGATTGCCTTCATTGTCTTTACCGTTGCGGTAGCTACCGTCGATGTTCAGCCGTCCGGAATTGACGGCGCCGATGTCGGCCTTGCGGGGATAAATCTTCCCGTACATGAGTATTTCGGCTACAATGCGACGATGTATAAAATATCCGAGGTACTGGGATATCTTGCGCTTCTCACGATGGCGGCCGCAGCGGCAACGGGCCTTTATCAGCTGATAAAGGGAAAGAGCTTTGCTGCAGTAGCCCCCGAAATCTATCTGACCGGAGCATATTACGTAGTCGTGCTTGCCGTTTACGTGCTTTTTGAGAAGCTCGCTGTAAACTACAGACCGGTGGATCTCGGAGAGGGCCTTGAGGCTTCATATCCCTCGTCTCACACTGTTTTGGCCCTATGCGTATTTCTGGCGGCTTCAATGCTTGTAAGACATCTTTTCAACGAAAACAAGATTCTTTCCGCAGTGCTTTGCGTCTGCTTTGCCGTTCTTGCCGCAGCAACCGTCAGCACAAGATTCTTAAGCGGAGTTCATTGGTTTACTGACATTCTGGGAGGAATGATTTTGTCCTCGGTGCTGATTTCCGCATATGCTGCCGTATCCGCAATTCTGCCTGCCGGGTTTAAAAAACAGTAATCCTTAAGCTGTATCGCGCAACAATCCGTTCTTCGGGAAAATGAATTGCTTCCGCGAAGGCGGTTAAATAACAATCGGAAGTCATCGCATTTCCGAACATTCGAAAGGAAACAAGATGAAACTTTATCTGATCAGACACGGAGACCCGAATTACAAGGACAACTGCCTGACTCCGCTCGGACATGTGCAGGCAGAGGCATTGGCCGAACGCATGACGGAAATCAATCCCACAAGGCTCTATACCTCTACATACGGAAGAGCAAGAGAAACCGCTGAGCATACTGCAAATAAGCTTGGCATGCCCATCACCGAGCTCGATTTCATACATGAGATAAACACAACAAGGCCCGATATGGACGGGAAAGAAAACTACAGGGATTATACCGCCTGGGTCGGAACCGAAAAAATGGCGGCCGAGGGCATCGATCTCAGGAACTGTGACTGGGATAACAGCCTGCTCTGGAACGGCAACAGAATAAAGCCGGATAATGAGCGTGTTGTTGCCGGCTTCGATGCATGGCTTGAAACTCTCGGATACAAAAGAGAGGGGCTGTATTACCGCGTCGTCGAGAAGGATCGCGAGCTTCGCCCCATGGTATTTGCTCACGGCGGTTCGATTACATGCGTTCTTGCTCATGTTTTCGGGCTTCATCCGCTTTTCTTTGTTAATTTTTTGAGAATAAACTGCACCGGCATCACCGTTCTGGAGTTTGAGGGTGAAACCGGCACGCTCTGCTGCCCCCGTCTCACTGCATTAAACGACCACAGCCACATTATCGGACTTACCGTCCCGGGCGGCGGAAACGACCCGAGAGCGTAATCAGAAGAAAAACACACGGGTAGGTTACAAAGCACATAGCTTTGTAACCTACCCGTGTGTTTAATAAGCCGGAGTTCTCTCCGTCTTTCAGTTAAGTTCCGTAAGAGTAAACCCGATACCGTTTCTTTCAAGAATGTTGGCTTCTCTGGTATGGCAGGAGAAGAAGATGGACTGTACTCCGCCTGAGGAAAAGGTATCAAGCAATTTAAGAAGACCGGCTGCTCTGCCGTCGTCAAGCTGAGAGGCTGCCTCGTCGAGCAGGAGAGGCGGCACTGATTTCGGGAAGATGAGCTCCGCTAGAGCGAGTCTCAGCGAAAAATACACAATATCCCTGGTTCCTCCGCTGAGCAGGGCAACCTGCTTTGTTCCCGCGGGAGTGGCAACGGTAACGGCAAAGCTCGGATCGACGCCGATTTCCCTGTATTTTCCGCCCGTAAGTCCGGATAGGATTTCGCCTGCACGCGCTCTGAGTCTTGGGGTAATGTTCCTTCTGAGCGAATCGCCGGCATCGGAGATGCTCTTATGGGCGAGCATGATGGCGGCGCAAAGCCTTTTGGCTTTATCCAGCTCGTCCTCTGCCGCATCGAGCTCCGTGGAAAGCCTTGCGGGGTTTTCGTATGTGTGTTCCGCTATGGCGAGGTTCTTTTCAGCCTCGGTGAGCTTGGAACCTGCATGATTAAGCTGGGTCTCTATTGCTTCCCTCTCCAGTCTGAGAGCGGAGGGATTGGATTTCTTAAGAGCCGCAATCACTTCAGAAGACAGCCTTGCACGCATCTCGTCCTCATTGAAGCCGGCCAGGGATGCCCTTGAGGCCCTGACGGATTCTGAATACTTATCGATGTCCGATAGCAGCTTCTCATGCTTCAGGGCGATTTCCGAGGCGCT
Source organism: Clostridia bacterium (assembly GCA_024404665.1). Classification (GTDB taxonomy): domain Bacteria; phylum Bacillota; class Clostridia; order Oscillospirales; family CAG-272; genus CAG-390. The sequence continues at coordinate 21,118 of JAKSPQ010000010.1, read as the reverse complement.
TCCGGCAGCGCTTATCAGTTTTTCGGAGAGATCTTCACTGCCCAGTATCTCATTGAACAGCTCAGCGTCCGTCAGCTCCCGAATCTGCGTCCTGTGACGGATTCCGTGAGCCTCCGGAGCCTCTTTGTGGCTATTCAGAACTTCATCCGGAGATTTGCAGTAACCGAATTTGGCAAGCTCCAGAATGCATTCGAGCCTCAGAGCTTCTGTTTCGCGTTTTTTTGCGTCCAAAGCGGTAAGGATGGTGTCGAAATCCTTTTTCCAGGTATCTCTCAGAGCCTTTTCTCTGGCGCAGTCCTCTGCGTAATCCGCGAAAGCTGCCGCTTTTTTTCTGTCATTTCCGTCATTTTCAAAGCCGTAACCCGACAGAAGGCCGGATGCGGTCTTTTTTATTCCCCCGGCGGATCTGAGTACAAGAACGCCCGCGATGAAAACCGCGATTCCCGCAATCGTAAGACCGAAGGAGAGTCCTGACGTAAGCTTCGGAATGAGCTTGCCGAGCGCGGGAACAAAATAAAACAGCGATGCAGAAGCTCCGACGGTTCCGAGTATCAGCATAATGATTCCCAGTGCGGTGCGCCTGCCGGATTTTCCGAGCTTTTTTCTGTAGACGTTCAGTATTTCCGAGGCTCCACCGGCGGCCGATATGTCCTCCGCCGATGCGGCGCGAACGCTGTCTCCGCTTTGTTCGGACTGCTTTCCGCGAACCTCCGCTCCGGTAACCGCAAGCTCGCTCTCGCTTTTGCCGAGTCTTCTTGCAAGCTCGTCAAGCTTTTCCACATATGCTCTGTCCGGAAGCTTTCCGTCCGTGCCTGACTCTTCTATAAGTTTCTTCTCTTCGGATTGCAGCTCCGCAATCTTTTTTTCTCCTGCATGGAGAAGGTCGAAACGGTTGAGAGTCTGGAAGGAATCGTAAGCGTTGCACGCATTTTTGGCGCTGTCAAGCTTGTATCTCAGCTCCGAGGTCACTTTTCTGTATTTGTCCACGGTGGAGCGTAGGGATATGATATAAACCGAATTGGTTTCTGCCTTTATCAGGCGGTCCTTCAGAATATCCCTGGCCCTTGTGAGCTCCTCGATTCTGCCTCCGCCTCCGCGCTGCGGAAGATACTGAACCTTTGCGGCATTAAGCTTCTTAAGCGCGCGTTCCGTGTTTACGGTTTCGTCGGCCGAAAACAGAATGTTCTCGACAGCGGAGCCGAGATCGCTTCCGGCAATTCTTCCGACGCCCATCTGCCTTACGGTCGTTACGCTTTCAAAAACAGCCTGAGAAACGCCGAGAAAGACCTCTCCCGGCTGTCTGTCTTCAAAGACCTCGGTTCCGGTTGCAAGATCGATAATCTGTCTCTGCTCGCTTACGCTGTCGCGCGCTCCCAGAACGCAGCTTCTGTTTATGCGGTATTCCGAGCCGCAATATTCGATTTCCAACGTTCCTGCGGCCTTTCCTCCGGTCCAGCTCAGGGCACGCTCGCGGTCGGTTCTGTCGGTCTCGCTCCTTTTTGAAGGCAGTCCGTAGAATATGAAGGCGATGAAGGCCATCAGCGTGCTTTTCCCGGACTCGTTGTTTCCGCGTATAATGTTTATCCCTTTGTCGGGCTCGATGCAGACGTTTTTCAGCCCGCCGAACTCGTCAATTTGTATTTTTCTGATTATCATCGATGTGTTCTTTCAGACAAACGGTTTGTTGTCCAGTGCCAGAAGTCCGATGCGGAGTGCGTCAGACGCAAGTTTTCTTTCATCGCGGTCCTCCGATGAAAGCCTCGGCAGAAGCGCACGATACAGTTCTCCGCGGACGCTCATATCCGATTCAAGATATTCCGCTCCGAGAACCGGGGAGGTTTCATCGACAAAGACAATGTCTATTCCATCACGTACTGCAGCCGAATCAAGAATTTTTCCGGGCTCCGGTTTGTACGAGGGGGTTACCGCACCGCAGAGATAAACCTTCAGCGAAGTCTGCGGATAAATATCGTCCGGAATTGCCGCACAAAGCATTTCGGCGGTTTCACTGTCGGATCCCGATCCGGTTATATCCAGATCAAGCTCCGAATAACGTCTGAAGCCCGTCGGATGAATGCGTATTTTTGCTCTGCCCTTCTCAACCTCGACGTACAGAACTCTTCCCTGTCCGGGCTCATCCCAGCCCCTGCCCTGAGGGAATCCCGAATACGATACTACGGTTTTTCCGGCATATACTGGTTCCGGAGCCTTGTGAATATGTCCGAGAGCAGTGTATTCGCAGCCGCTTCCCTCAATGAGAGACAGCGGCATGGGGCAGTATCTGGAGATAACGCTGGAGGTATCCGCGTGTGCGCAGATTATATTTATTCTATCCGGCTCGGCCGTAAAGCCGGCGGGAATCGGGCAGTCGTCAAGCTTGGGGGATGTGAAGGCCCAGCCCCAGACTGTTACCGGCTGGCCTTCGATCTCAGTATCAAAGCGCCCCAGAGAGGATGACGTAAAAAGATGTACGTTATCCGGCCAGGCTCCGGAATTCCAGACACTCGCCGTATTGTAAGGGTCGTGGTTTCCGGGTGCAATGAAAACCGGCGAACCGAAATCTCCCAGTACTTTTTTAACATATGCCACGGTGTCCGGACTTACAAAGCCCTGGTCGAACAGGTCGCCGGATATGAGAGCTGCATCACAGCTTAAGGAAGCATCGCGCATAATGCTGCCGAACAGCTCGCGGAGAGCCTGACGCATTCTTTCGCTTTCCTGAACGCTGAGCCCCGAAAAAGGGGAATCGAGATGCATATCTCCGAGATGAAGAAAACGAATCATTGTTAAACTTAAACGGATGCTTTCGCACCGACACTTGACGTGAATTTCAGGAAAGCGGCACGGCCGGCAGCATCGGTTTTATATACTCCGGCGTCCTCAAGCACGGCTGTGAAGGTCTTGCCGATCTCATTGCGGAGAATTTCCGCGGCGTTATCCTCGATGAAATTATATTTATCTCTGAAACTGCCGTACCAGTCCGCATGAGCGCTGCATTTTGCATCCGCGCGGACTTCATCGACGGTTGCGTGAGCGGCAGCAAGCTTTTCGAGAGCCGACATCTCGCCGAGCAGTCTCGCGGGAAGAATCGCAAGACCCATGACCTCAATAAGACCGATATTTTCCTTCTTAATGTTGTGCTTGTCCGCATGGGGATGGAATACGCCGAGGGGATGAGCTTCATCGGTGATGTTGTTGCGGAGAACAAGGTCGATTTCGTAATCGGAGCCGCGTCTGCGGCCGATGGGAGTGATCGTGTTGTGCGGGACACCGTCGGTCTCGGCAAAGATTCCGGCATCGGCATCGCTGTATGTTCTCCAGGCGGCAAGGATTTTATCGCAGAGAGCGACGATGGCGCCCTTGTCATCGGAGCGCAGACGGATTACGGACATCGGCCAGTCCACAATGGAGGCCTTTACCTGCGGGAAGTCCGCAAATTCAAGAGCGATGATGCTCTCGGCGCGCTCCATGGGGAATTCGTAGCAGCCTCCCTGCATGTGGTCGTGGGACAGAATCGATCCGCCGACGATGGGCAGGTCCGCATTGGAACCGATGAAGTAGTGAGGCAGAACAGTGACAAAATCGAGCATTCTTTCAAATGTTTCGTGTCTTACGCTCATGGGAGAATGCTTTGCCGAAAGCACGATGCAGTGCTCGTTGTAATACACGTAGGGGGAATACTGCATGAGCCATTTCTCTCCGCCGAGCTGCATGGGAATCTGGCGAAGGTTCTGTCTCGCCGGCTTCTGTGCATTTCCTGCAAAACCGACGTTTTCCTTGCAGAGCAGGCACTTGGGCCAGTCGGTCTGAGGAGCGCTCTTGGCCGCGGCGATGTCGCGGGGATCCTTTTCAGGCTTTGAAAGGTTGATTGAAATATCTATTTTTCCGTAGCGCGAATCCACGGACCACCTTCTGTCCTTTGCGATTCGGTCGGCTCTGATATAATTTGAATCCACGGAAACGGCATAGAAATAGTCCGATGCCGCCTTCGGATCCTTTTTCATAAGTCTTTTGAATTTCTTATTCACATCCGACGGACGGGGCATAAGGAAGCCCATGAGCTTTGTGTCGAATCTGTCGCGCGATGCGGTTCCGTCCTGAATGATTCCTTCGGCCACGGCTATGTCGCAGAGAGCTTCAAGTATTTCATTAAGAGGCTTTTCTCCCTCGGTCATTGTCTTTTCATAGCTGTCGATTCCCATGCAGTCGCAGATAAGGTTGGCGCAGTAGAGTCTGTCTGCATTGCCTATGAGCTTCTTTGATCTTGCATAATCAAGAAGCCTTGTTATCATTTCGTTGGTTACGTTTGTGGCTTTCATTTTTCTATTCCTTTGCAGTATTACTTCTGATTAATTATCATTCTTTAGTGTTTTGGGCATAATCAAGGCAGAAATCCATTCCGGCGCCTATCCATGCATCCCAGAAGCGCCAATCGTGAATTCCTCTTCCCTCATCCCATTTGTAGGTGAAGCCTTTATCCGTTCCTTCGCTCTGCATGAAATCGCGGAAGCGCAGGTTGTTCTTGTAGAGGAAATCCTCAGTGCCGCAGCATGTGAAAATGCCGGGCTTCGGAACATCGTCGCTGTAATTTCTGACGACGTGGAAAAGGTCGGAATCTGTGCCGACGGCGCAGGTGGCGTAATCGTCGCCCCAAATGGCTGCTGCGTCCGATGACCAGTTGAGCCCTCCGGCGAGAACCGAGCACATATCCACACAGCCCGAGAGCGATGCCGCCGCGGCGTACATATCGGGTCTCAGCAGCGCAAGCCTCAATGCGCCGTAGCCTCCCATCGACAGTCCCGCGATGATGTTCTTCTCGCGCTTGTCGGATATTCTGTAAACCCGTCTGACAATGCCCGGCAGCTCCTCCGTAAAGAAGGTGAAATACTTTTTTCCGTATTTCATATCGTGATAGAAGCCGTTTTCACCGTCGGCGCAGACAACCGCTATGTGCCGTGCGGCTGCGTATCTTTCAATATTGGTCTTTCTGATCCACGATTCGTGGTTCCCGTGCATGCCATGCAGGAGCCACAGTACCGGAATATCCTCCGTCGGCGTGGTATCCGGCAGGACGACATTTATTACGGTGTCATAGTTTAAAGAGTTTGCTCTGAAGCTCAGTGTGGATAACATCTGTTTATCCTCCGATGGTTTTTATTGTCTTTCCGCCTGACGGCCGCAGCCCTCAGGTCCGATTGTCATTTACATAACATAAATAATACTAATAATATTATATATTATAATATTATAGCAGTGTTGGCGGGAAAAATCAAGAAAAAATACAGCGAAATAGGAGAGGGACACTAAAATGTAATTTTTCAAAGTAGCTTCTACAGTAGAAATAAAAGGAAAAGTCAATATGAAAAGAATTTTGCTACAAAACTCAGTCCGGGAAATCAGAAAGAAAACGGAAATAAGAAACAACGAAAGGAAGAATTCTCGGGTCCGTTTAGGGCACAATAATAATTATTGAATTGATTTTTTTTCCGAAATATGATAAAATATTATTAAGATAAGCCTGAAAATAAGGAGGCGGAACCGTGGCGGGGAAAAAACAAATAAAAACGGATCTTGAGTCACCGGTTTCTGTGCTGCCGGGGGTTGGTCCGGCAAAGGCAGCGGCTTATGCCAAAATGGGTGTGGAAACACTCGGACAGCTGATTTATCACGTTCCGAGATCGTATGAAAACCGAGGGGATATAAGACTTCTGGAGAATGCAAGGGACGACGGAAAAACAGCGGTTTTGCTGACGGTTTCATCGGTCCCCGTAACAACCAGGCTTCGCGGAAAAATGAGTGTTGTGAAGTTCAAGGCGACGGATGACAGCGGTGTCTGTGAGCTCGTGTTCTTCAATCAGCCGTATCTCGGAAAGACCTTTGTCACCGATTCCGTCTGGCGCTTTTACGGGAACGTCGTTAAGAAGAAGGCCAGAAGCGGATTCAGGTACGAGATGTCGTCTCCGGTGTTCGAGCGATGGAGCGAGGACGCATCGCTGCCGGACTTTACATCGGTTTATCCTCTGTCCGAAGGACTTACACAAAAACAGGTTGCCGAGAATATCCGAGAGGCGATAAGAATTGTCGGTTCTGAGGTCGTCGATGTTCTTCCCGACTCGGTAAGAGTGGAAAACAACCTTTGTACTCTGGATTTTGCCCTGAAAAATATACATAATCCTGCGGACTATCAGTCCCTGGCAATCGCCAAGCGCAGACTGGTGTTCGAAGAGCTGTTCCTCTTCTCAATGGCGCTGTTAAAGCGCGGCACGCACAAACGCCTTCCGGGAGCGGTTCCCTGCGCAAGACAGAATATTACACCGCTGCTCGGACAGCTGCCGTATACTCTGACGGATGCTCAGAAAAACGCCATAAGAGAAGTTGCCGCAGATATGAAGTCGGATATACCGATGAGCAGGATTGTCATCGGAGATGTGGGCTGCGGAAAGACGATGGTTGCTGCAGCAGCAATCTGTATAGCTGTTATGTCCGGACATCAGGCAGCGATGATGGTACCCACGGAAATTCTTGCGGCGCAGCATTATGAGAGCCTGTCAGGACTCTTTGAAAAAATCGGAATCGAAACCGCGCTGCTCACGGGGGCGTCATCGGCGGCTGAGAAAAGGGCCGTAAAAAAGAGACTGGCTTCAACAGATCCGAAGGAGAGACTGAATTTCGTCATCGGTACGCATGCGCTTCTGACCGATGACACCGTGTTTTCGGACCTTGCGCTGGCGGTTACGGATGAGCAGCACAGATTCGGCGTCGGTCAGCGGACAAAGCTCGCCGAAAAGGCCGAAAAGACACATATGCTGACGATGAGCGCAACGCCTATACCGCGTTCGCTGGCGCTTGTGCTTTACGGGGAGCTGGATATTTCCAAAATCGACCAGATGCCTGCGGGCAGACAAAAGGTCGATACGTATGCGGTGGATGAGTCGAAGAGAGACCGCATCGATGCTTTCATTAGGTCAACGGTTGCCGACGGCGGCCAGGTGTACATTGTGTGCCCCTCGATTGAGGAAAGCACGGTCGACAGCGGCGAGGTCGCCATCGATGATATCACCGATGAGGGCATCAAAACCAAGCCTCCTCTCAAGGCGGCGACCGCTTATGCCGCTGCGCTTCGGGAAAAAATGCCGGATATCACGGTAGCGCTGATTCACGGAAGACTTAAGGCGGTTGAAAAGGAAGCGATTATGACGGGCTTTGCCGCGGGAGATATTGATGTTCTGGTTTCGACGACGGTAATTGAGGTCGGTGTGAATGTGCCGAACGCATCGCTGATGATAGTGGAGAATGCGGAACGCTTCGGTCTGTCGCAGCTTCACCAGCTGCGAGGCAGAGTCGGACGCGGAAGCAGAAAATCGTATTGTGTGCTTGTGAGCGATGATAAATCCGAAATGGCAAGATCACGCCTGGAAGTAATGACAAAAACCAACAACGGCTTTGAGATTGCTGAAGCCGATCTCAAAAACCGCGGCCCCGGAGATTTTCTCTCCAATGCGGCTCCCGCCGATGTCCGTCAGAGCGGCGGACTGAGATTCAGATTCTCGGATCTCGGAGGCGACGGCACGGTGTTTGCGGCTGCCGGGGCGGCGGCCAAGAAGCTTATGGAAGAGGATCCTGAGCTTGACGGCTGCCCGGCTCTAAAAGCATATATGGCAGGACTGTCCAACGAGAGGGCAGCCGATTAGGACATTTTGCCCCATGGGCAAAAGTCCCCATAGCAAGTAGATAATGGCGCTGCCTGACTTTAGATGTGGTATATAGTATAGGCTGCAGCGCCCGGGACATTTTGCCCCATGGGCAAAAGTCCCCATAGCAAGTAGATAATGGGGCTGCTTGAAGAAAAATACAAAAGAAAACGGAAAGAGGTAATAAAAATGGAAAATGAAGCAAAAAAGACCCGCGGCATAATAGTTCTTGATCCGGGACACGGAGAAAAGGGCAATCGCCACACCACCAGAGGCGAATTCTACGAGGGTACACAGAATTTTATCCTTGCGACATTTTTAAAGGAAGAGCTTGAAGCAAGAGGCTTTGAGCCCGTAATGACCAGAAAAGTCATCACAGACAATCCGGAGCTTGCGGAGCGCGGAGGCCTTGCCGGCAAGCTCGGAGCTCTGATGTTCCTATCGATTCATTCCAATGCTCCCGGAGGAGATCCGACATCGGAGCGCTATGCAAAGGTAAACGGAGCTGAGACCTATTACTCCATTACCGACATGGAGGAGAACGCCAAGCTCGCTTCCCTTCTCAATTCTGCCGTTGTCGCAACCATGAACACCTCCGACCGCGGAATCAAAACCCGCCGTTATCCCGATAATGAAAATCTGGATTACTACGGAGTAATACGTGCATCGGCAACCTCCGGATGCAAAAAAGCCCTGCTCATCGAGCACGGCTTCCATACAAACCCCGAGGATTCCGCCTTCCTTCAGGATTCCGATTGCCTGAAAAAGCTGGCCCATGCCGAGGCAGAGGTTATTGACTCATATTTTGCGGAAAAGGGCATCTGATTGCCTGCGATAAAACAGCTTCCGATAAAAACAGAGCTGAAGACAATTATTTGAAAAACCAACACTCGATTGTTCACCGGGTGTTGGTTTTGTGTTTCGGGACATTTCCCGGTCAGTTCGGTTTACAGAAGATTTGGAACAGCTTTTTCCCTTACTCGGCAAACTTCTTGATGAATGTCTTGATGCTTGTTCCGATAATCTTATTCTGGGTGGTCAGCGAGGACGCCACAGCCGATTTCACAGTCCAGTTGGTGCCTGCATTTTCGGGATAAAGGAGATATCTCGGGCAGTTCTTTACTTCGCCGAGAACGTAAGAATAAATGGCTCCGAACGAGAAATCAACATGCTGATAGATGAAGTCAAACATCTTTGACTCATCGTAGTTATCCGAATAACGGGTGCTGTATGTGATTTCATACATCGCGGTGTATACAGTGTCGTGAGAACGGTAGGAAAGGTCCTCAAGGACAGCAGTGATCATCTCTGCGCGGGGAGCGGCACAGGTGGGAATGCTTAAAATAGAGTAGACATCCTGGCTCGTGGAAATATAATCTTCCTGGTTTTCATCCCAAAGAGGCATGGGGTAGAGCGAATAGTCTATGTTGGCGGCAATAAATCCGTTGGATTCAAGGAGAAGTCCGGCGGCAAACAGGGCCTTTTCGGCCTTGAAAGCGGTATAATTTTCATTGTGTTCTCTGAGAACGGAGGGATTCTGGTAATAGAAGGCTCTCAGAGTCTCAACGATTTCAATGTTGTGCTCGTCATTGAGAAGGCAGGTGATGTTGTCCTCGGTTTTTTCGACAAGCTTTATGCCCATTCCGGCTTCCATTCCGTCAAGGGAGTAGGAGTTGCTGGGAAGATTGCAGCCGTACATGCCGGTGGATGCACCGTCGCCGACGGAATCCACAAGAGTCTTGAACTTTTCAAATGTCCATTCCTTGTCGTAAACAGTGCTGTAAAGGGATTTGCTCTCGCCCTTGAGATATGTTTCGGCGAGCTTGTCGTTCAGAAATATTACTTCAAGTCTTTCGATTACGGTAGGAGTAAGATCGCCGATGAGGAAGTAAGCCTTGCCTGCGAACTTCTCGTTTTCATAATACTTGGAAGACCAGTAAATCTTATTTGTGTTGATGTGGCTGTTTTCGATAGCCTCGAGGTCGAGAATGAGTCCGTCGGTAACATATGCGGAGGTGTAGTAGGAGGGGGCGGAAACGACATCGATGACATCCGTATCACCGGATTTGTTTACTGCTACTACAGCTTCCTTGAGCGCGGTGGAGTTGCCGCCGCTCTGCTTGTACTCGATTACGTCAAGTGTTACACCGAGGTCGTCGGCGACAAGGGCATTTCTTCTGAATATGGCATCGTTGATGACGGCGCCGGTTTCGCCTTCCGATTTGAATTCCCAGGTCTTCTCATTGGTTGTGGCGATGTGGATTGTGTTGCCGGTGAAATCGAGCTTAGTGAGATCCTCGGACGGCACAGTGTGCGGATCGACGGTTTCCACGGGCGCCTGAGTGGTGTTGTCGGGATTTACTGAGGCAGTGGTGGATACCGTGTCTTCGGGTTTTACATCGGAGCATGCAGCGAAAACGGCTGTGAGCATGATTACTGCAAGCAGGAGAGAAAGCGCTTTTTTCATTTTCGTATCCTTTCGTTTTAAAAAATCCGGATGAATTACAGACAGGTATTAAAATCACATTTGAAATGCGTCCGGCTGTAAAAATGACTGTATATATCCCCGCTATGACCGTGTGACCGCATTTGGAAACCCTTGCGTCAAGGGCGGGGCCCTATCGTCGGCTTCACTGCTCCCAGCATCCGCATAAGGTCCGGGACAAGTCAACCGGAGGATCGGCGGGAGGTCTGCAAAACGGCCTTCGAAGATTATTTCGGGCTCCTGTAAAATAAATGTAGGTTCCGATTAGCGATCGAAGCACGAGAGATGGCAGGGAGGGCAGAGCCTTTAGTGCTCTGTAGACCTTTAGTTTAGACTGCTCTGCCCGGGACGTTTTCGCTTTCAGCGAAAAGTCCCCACGGATGGAGAGCCAAGAGGGCAGAGCATATTCTGCTCTGTTGACCTTAAGTTTAGGCTGCTCTGCCCGGGACGTTTTCGCCTTCAGCGAAAAGTCCCCACGGATAGAGCACCAAGGGCAGAGCATGAAATGCTCTGTAGACCTTAAGTTTAGGATTGCGACTTATGCGTCGTAATCGGTTTCGGAGTTGAAGGCGTCATCGAACTTCTGAGCGATGCGGTCGAACTCTGCATCGTCCTCGATTTCGACAAGGTCCTCTGTTCCGTCATCGTTGAGAATCTGCTTTAAAATGATATATTCCTCAAAGCCGCCGTCTTCATCGGCAGAGCCCGCGGGAATCAGCGCAAAATACTGCTGACCCTTATCGTTAAGTCCGCCGATGAGCTCGAACTCGTGCTCTTCGTTGTTCTCGTCGACAAGCGTTACTATTTCAATTTCTTCTTCAGCGTTGGGGGTCTTGTTCTCTTCGCTCATTTTCTTATTCCTTTCAGGATTCGGGGCTGTTATTCCTCATCGAGGTCAAGGACGCTCGAGAGAATGTAATTTGATACGAACATTCCGGAGGTGGAGAATTTGTAGCATCCGTTTTCGCGGATTACAAAGCCGTCGTCCACGTATTCGTCGAGCATGGAGCCGTATTTCTTGCCGAAATCCACACCGAATCTGTTCTTAAAGTCTTCCGTATTGATTCCCTCCTCGAGTCTCATGCCGAGCATAACGTATTCGTCCATGCTCTTTGAGGAGGTGATGTTGTCTCTTTCATCGATGATATCTATGCCGGAATCGATGATTTCGACACCGTCGATGTATTTTCTGAGATCTCTTGTGGTTGTGAAGCGTTCGCCGCCGAAGTACGAAGCAGCGCTTGCGCCGAGGCCGAGGTATTCATCGCAGTGCCAGTACTTGAGATTGTGCAGGCAGGCGCTTCCGCGCTTTGCAAAGTTGGAAATCTCATATCTTTCAAAGCCTCTGGAGGCAAAATACTGAACAGCATTTACGTACATGCTGTAAACGGTATCGTCATCCGGGAGCTCAAGCTTGTCCTTTTTGGCGGCAAAGGGGGTTCCGTCCTCAATCTTCAGGGCATAAAGGGAAATATGCTCGGGAGCAAGAGAGGTAACCACTGAAAGCGTATGTGCAAAGCTCTTCTCCGTCTGCTCGGGAATACCGTACATAACATCCACATTGATGTTGTCAAAGCCTGCTCTGCGGGCATTGTCAAAGGATTCCTCAAATTGCTTGTAGTTGTGAATTCTTCCGAGAGCGCGGAGCTCGTTATCGTTAGCCGACTGAAGTCCGATGGAGAGACGGTTCACTCCGGCCTTGCGCAGCTTTTTGAGAGTCTTCAGATCTGCGGTCGCAGGGTTGCATTCCATGGAAATCTCGGCAGAACGGGGCACGCTGAAGTTGTCATAGAGCGCATTGAGAATTCTGCAGATGTGCTTTGCGTCAAGAAACGTGGGGGTTCCGCCGCCGATGTAAACCGAGTCTACGCGATAGTTCTTGCATTTGTCGTGCCAATCCTCCATCTGGAGAATGAGCGAATCCGTATAATGCTCAATCACGCCCGCGGAATTGGGGACGATGGAGCAGAAATCACAATACTCGCATTTGCTTCTGCAGAAGGGGATGTGAATATAAATTCCGAGCGACTGCTTGTTGTTTATTATACCCATGATAAATTTCCTTGTTCCTTTCTGAAACATAAGACAAACGGGGCGGAGCGGGCTCAGCCTTCGTCGTCGCCGAGCTTGAGAACGGCCATGAAGGCTTCCGGGGAAACCTGAACCGAACCGAGCTTGCGCATTTTCTTTTTGCCTTCTTTTTGCTTTTCGAGAAGCTTCTTCTTTCTGGTAATGTCTCCGCCGTAGCATTTGGCAAGTACGTCCTTGCGGAGCGCTCTTACCGTTTCTCTGGCAATAACCTTGGAGCCGATGGCGGCCTGAATCGGTATTTCGAAGAGCTGTCTCGGGATGTTGTCCTTCAGCCTCTCGGCTATCTTACGCGCTCTTGCGTATGCCTTTTCCTCATGCACGATGAAGGAAAGCGCGTCAACCTGTTCCCCGTTCAAGAGAAAATCGAGCTTGACAAGCTTTGAGGGACGGTATTCGGAGAGCTCATAGTCAAGCGAAGCATATCCTCTCGAACGGCTCTTCAAAGCATCAAAGAAATCGTATATTATTTCGTTGAGAGGCAGCTCATAGTGAAGCTCGACGCGTTTTTCATCAAGATATTTCATATCGATGAAGGTTCCGCGCCTGTCTTGACAAAGATCCATGAGGCCTCCGACATAATCCGAAGGAGTGATTATGCTGGCCTTGACGATGGGTTCTCTTGCCTCCGTAATCGTGTCGCTTACGGGATAGCTTGAAGGATTGTCTATTTTTCTTTCGCTTCCGTCCTTCATCGTTACTTCATAAATAACGCTCGGCGCGGTCGTGATAAGATCCAGATTGAATTCACGCTCAAGTCTTTCCTCTATGATTTCCATGTGGAGAAGTCCGAGGAAGCCGCATCTGAAGCCGAAGCCCAGAGCTATCGAGGTTTCGGGCTCAAATGTCAGTGCGGCATCGTTGAGCTGAAGCTTTTCGAGCGAGTCACGGAGGTCGCCGTATCTTGCTCCGTCCTCAGGATAAATACCTGCGTAGACCATCGGATGCACCGCCTTGAAGCCGGGCAGCGGAGCAGATGCGGGGTTTTCGGAGAGGGTTACGGTGTCGCCGACTCTCGTATCCGATACATTTTTGATCGAAGCCGTGAGATAACCGACTTCTCCGGCCGAAAGATCTTCTCTCGGCTGAAGTCCGAACGGCTCCATGGAGCCTACGGCGGTAACCTCGAACTGAGCGCCCGTGCTCATAAGGCGGATTTTGTCTCCTGCCCTGAGGGTTCCGTCCTGCACTCTGATATATACGACAACTCCGAGATAGGGATCATAGTAGGAGTCGAAGATCAGAGCCTTCAGGGGAGCATCGCTGTCTCCTGAGGGAGCGGGAATGTCCCTGACGACTGCCTCAAGAACGTCCGTGATATTTATTCCCATCTTGGCGGATACCGCCGGGCAGTCCTCCGCGGGAATGCCGATGATATCCTCGATTTCTTTTCTGCAGCCCTCTATATCCGCCGAAGGCAGGTCGATTTTGTTGACCACCGGGATGATTTCAAGTCCTGCATCGACCGCGAGATAAGCGTTGGCAAGCGTCTGAGCCTCTATTCCCTGTGTCGCATCGACGATGAGCAGCGCGCCCTCGCAGGCATTGAGCGAACGGGACACCTCATAGTTGAAGTCGACGTGGCCGGGAGTGTCGATGAGGTTGAAAACATATGTTTTGCCGTCTTTGGCTGTATAATTCATTCTTACGGCGCGCGCCTTTATGGTGATTCCGCGCTCGCGCTCAAGATCCATATTGTCGAGCAGCTGCTCTTCCATATCACGCTTGGCTACGGTGTCCGTCGCTTCAAGCAGTCTGTCTGCAAGGGTACTCTTGCCGTGGTCAATGTGAGCGATGATCGAGAAGTTCCTGATCAACGACTGAGGTGTGTTTTTTTCGTTCAAGCTCTCGTGCCTGATCCTTCCCGGGGGCTCTGTCCCCTCTGAATTCCGTCCTTTGCGATGCCGGGCAGGCTGTCGCTCGGCTCATTTATATACACATATATATTCTATTATATTATATCAAAAAAACAATCAAAATGCAACAGTTTTATGCTATTTCCCGTCAAAGAGTGAAAGGCTCTCCGGCGGTGAAACTCAAATGATGTTCAGAGGAGAACCGGCAGGGCATACTTAAGGCTTTGCTGCGATATTTTTCTCAATAATTGTTATTTTTCCTTGATTATTACATTAATAAATGGTATAATATAATGTCGAGTTGTGAGCTGATGTGTATCTGCTCACGAACCGGAAAAAAGAAAAGTATAATTTAAATAAATCGAAAGGCAGGGTTTTCCATGACCTACAACAAGAAAAGCATCGAAGACATTAACGTCTCCGGTAAGAAAGTTCTCGTTCGCTGCGACTTTAACGTACCGCTCAAGGACGGTGTAATCACCTCCGACAAGAGAATCGTTGAAGCTATCCCCACCATTAAGTATCTTCTTGACAACAATGCCGCCGTTATCCTTTGCTCCCATATGGGCAAGCCTAAGGGCGAAGTCAACATGAAGTACACCCTCGCTCCCGTAGCTGCCCGTCTCACCGAGCTCCTCGGACAGGATGTAAAGCTCGCTCCCAACACCATCGGTGACGAAGCCAAGAAGATGGCTGCCGAACTGAAGTGCGGACAGGCTATGCTTCTCGAGAACACCAGATTTGACAAGAGAGAAGAAGCCAACGATCCCGAGTTCGCCAAGGAGCTCGCTTCCATGGCTGAAATCTTTGTAAACGATGCCTTCGGCGCTGCTCACAGAGCACACGCCTCCACGGCCGGCGTCGCTATGTACGGCGGACTTCCCGCTGTCTGCGGCTACCTCATCCAGAAGGAAATCGGCGTAATGGGCAAGGCCCTTTCCGATCCCAAGAGACCCTTCGTCGCCATCCTCGGCGGTGCCAAGGTTTCCGATAAGATCAATGTTATCAACAACCTCCTTGACAAGTGCGATACCATCATCATCGGCGGCGGTATGGCTTACACCTTCTTCAAGGCTCTCGGCTCCTCTGTAGGAACCTCCATCTGCGAGTACGACAAGCTCGATCTCGCCAAGGGTATCCTCGAGAAGGCTAAGGCCAACAAGGTAAACTTCCTCCTCCCCGTTGACAACACCATCGGCCGTGAGTACAAGGAAGACACCACCTTCATGAGAATTTACAGCGATTCCATCCCGGACGGCTGGATGGGCCTTGACATCGGCAAGACCACCCAGGAGCTCTATGCAAAGTCCATCGAGGGTGCCGGAACCGTTGTTTGGAACGGCCCCATGGGCGTTTCCGAGTGGCCCAACTTCGCTGCCGGAACCAATGCCGTTGCCAAGGCTGTTGCTGAGAGCGGCGCTATCTCCATCATCGGCGGCGGTGACTCCGCAGCTGCTGTAGAGAAGCTCGGTTATGCCGACAAGATGACCCATGTTTCCACCGGCGGCGGTGCTTCCCTCGAATTCCTTGAGGGCAAGGAGCTCCCCGGAATTGCCTGCCTCCAGGACAAGTGAGATTTTAAAAAGGATTAGGTAAATAAAATGAAGCCTGAAATGAGAAGAACCGTTATTGCCGGTAACTGGAAGATGAACTTCACTCCGAAGGAAGCAAAGAAGTTCATTAAGGAGGTTGCTCCCCTCGTAGCCGGTAAGGACAATTGCGATATCGTATTCTGCGCTCCCTACGTAACCATCGATGCCGCCATGAAGGCAGCAAAGGGCACCAACATTCACATCGGTGCAGAGAACGTCCACTTTGAGGACCACGGCGCATTCACCGGCGAAGTTTCCGCCAGAATGCTCAAGGAAATCGGTGTTGAGTACGTAATCGTCGGTCACTCCGAGAGAAGACAGTACTTCGCAGAAACCGATACAACCGTCAACCTCCGCACCAAGGCCGCTCTTGCTGCCGGTATGAAGGTTATCCTCTGCCTCGGCGAAGTCAAGGAGCAGAGACTTTCCGGCATCACCGATGAGGTTGTCGGCATGCAGACCAAGCTTGATCTTGCCGGTATCTCCGAGGAAGATCTCAAGAACGTAATCATTGCCTACGAGCCCGTATGGGCCATCGGAACCGGCCTTACCGCCACTCCCGAGCAGGCTGAAGAGACCTGCGGCGTAATCCGCAAGGTTCTTGCCGGTATGTACGGCAAGAAGGTCGCCGAGACCGTAACCATCCAGTACGGCGGATCCATGAACGATAAGAACGCTGCTGAGCTTCTTGCCAAGCCCAACGTAGACGGCGGTCTCATCGGCGGTGCATCTCTCGTTGCCGAGAAGTTCGCCGCTATCGTAAACGCTGCACAGTAATACAGTCATTCACTGTAAAAATTCCCCGGAGAAACTGCCGAGAGCAGTCCTCCGGGGGATTTTGTTCTTTTAGAAGTGTAAAACGGGCCGTTTTTTTATTTACACTTCCTCAACGCTTCTGACTCCCTTGATTTCGGAAATCATGGTGAGTGTCTTTTCATGGTTTTTCTTTTTGCGAAGCTTAAGTGTGAGAATTACACTGGGATAGGATGCTTCAAGGCTCTTCGATTTTGTGTATTCAATGTCATTGACTGCCATTTCTCTTTTGGAGATGAAGTCGACAATTGTATCAAGATCACCGGGGTCGGTAAACTCAATGTGAACAGTCATCGTCTTTGCATTTGACACAATGTAATACTCGAGTTTTGAGAGCCCAAGCTCTGCGAACAGAACGAGAAATGTGGCAATCAGAGCTCCCTCGTAATAGCCTGCGCCGATTGTGAGACCGATAATGGCTGCTGTCCAAAGGCCGGCTGCTGTTGTAAGTCCCTTTACCTGGCGCCTGGAGGTTACGATTATTGCTCCTGCTCCGATGAAGGACATGCCGGAAATAACCTGCGCTCCTAAACGGGCGGGGTCAGTGGGAAGGCTGAGTTCAAAGAGCATGAATTGGCTGATAAGCGTTGTGAGCGATGCTCCTATGCAGATCAGTGTGTGTGTTCTGAAGCCTGCGGCACGTCTTTTGGATTCTCTTTCGAGACCGATGATGCCTCCGCAGATAATTGCACATAAAAGTCTTGCTGTTATTCCGACAAGGCCTACGCCTCTGAGCAGAGAAATGAAATCATTAAAAGTCATTTTTTCTTCCTCCCTCAGAGTTCCTTGACGGAAATGATACCGTCGATTTTTGCAAGCTTGGCAATGTAATGATTATGAGTTCCGCGCTTCGGAAGCCTCATCTCGATTATGAGCATCGGCGATTCGGTTGCGAGCTCTTTAATGTTTGCAACTTCAACGTCGTATAGCTCAACACCGTCGTCCTTAAGCGAGTCGGTGATGACCTTGGCCTTCTGCATATCATTGATGATTACGCTGACATTCATGTTTTGAGAACGGTCTGCGAATACCTTCTCGATACTATTCAGGTATGTGATTGTAATGTAGATACAGAAGCAAGCAAGAACTGCACATTCATAGTATCCTGCACCGATTGCAAGTCCCATACAGGCTGAGGCCCAGAGGCCGGCGGCTGTTGTGAGGCCGCGTACCTGCTGCTTTCCGGTCACGATCATCGTACCTGCTCCGAGAAAGCCGATGCCGTTGATAACCTGGGCACCCAGTCGGGCAACATCAAATTTGACTATGTCCGAAGGCAACAAAACCGAGAGGGTTTTGTAAAGGAATATGTTTGTTGTGACTGAGAGTGCGGCGCCGACGCATACAAGAATATGTGTACGGAAGCCGGCGGGGCGCCTTTTTCTTCTTCTCTCCAGTCCGATAAAACCTGCCATTATTGTCGCAAGTCCCATTTTTAACAGGAGCGAGAAAATATCGTGACCTCTATAGGGATCAAGAAAAGTAAGTAATCCGTTTTCCATGATAAGTGCGAAAGTGAATTATTCCACGAATGCTTTCTTTATATTTTTTATAGATGCGTCAAATTTCTTGACCTGGGTCTTAACCGAGGTAACAACATCGGTGTTGTCCTTGACAACGTCTCTCATTGCGCCGAGGATGCTGATTCCGTAGTTGCCGAGCATGAAGCCCATATCGCAATAGTAGGAATTTCTGATGATGTTGATGCATACAAGTGAGTCGACGTCGCGGATGCTCTGACCGAGGATGAGAACTTCCATGTAGTTGGGCATAACGGTAAGGTAGGACTGATATGCGATGTCCTCAAGGATTGTACTTACGTCGGCAAGCTTCTGAACGGTTCTGGGAACGTTCATGGCAGCTCCGATGTTGGCCTGCATGTGGATTTTGTAATCATCCTGGTCCTTATCAACCTTCGGAATCGGAACTACGCCGAAATCACAGTCGGAGACGCGGAGACGCTCCACGCACTTGAAGTTGCCGATCCAGAAGAGGGCTCTGTTTTCGGTAATGGCGTGCTCGGTCCAGTATTCGCGGGCCTCGGTTGACGTGGAGGTTCTGTCGACGAGGAACATGCCGTTCTTTTCGTCGCAAAGATTCTTGATGCTGTCGATGATGTTGTAGAACTTTTCGTCCTGAATGTTGAGGGTCGGGAAGTCTTCCTCGTCCTTGCTCATCATCTGGTATCCGCTGCCGGAAACGAAGCAGTCGATGCAGAATGTATTGGCGATCATGCCAAGGTAATCGTCCTTGGTAATCTTGCCGTCTCCGTCCTTGTCGGCGGTGACCTTCTTAACCATTTCGCTCATGGTTTCGTGCGTCCAGTTGCCGTCGGTTACGAGCTTGTAAATGTCACCGAGATTGTGGTCGGCAAGAACCGACTTGTTGAAAATGGTGCAGGGGGTTGCTCCGAAGGCATGAACGTTCGCATCGGAATAGGCGAAGAAGTTCTTGTTGTAAATGGAGCTGCCCGAGAGAAGATTTGCGTTCCAGTAGGGCTTGTCCAGGTTAACGTTGGTAAGCTGGGAAAAATCGGTGGTGAGTCCCTTGATGGCGAGCGACATGGAGTAGGACTGGTTGACTTCGACGAGCTGGTAGGGATCATCGCCGGAGGAATTGGAGTTTGTTAGAAGAGTTACGATTTCGCCGTCGGCCTTGTACTGTGAATCAATGACAAGGTGATGCTTGTTTGCGATGAAGAGGTTGCGGTTGTAAACGGCGTCGTTTAGAATTGCGCCGGTGATCTCTTCGGCGACAAAGTCAAGGTTGGGCTCAAGGTCATTTCCGTTGTAGAGAATAAAAAACGTATTGCCGTTCCAGTCAAGTGCGGGGAGATTCGGATTGAGCTTTTCGGCTTCGGAAAGCGTGGTCTCATCTGCCGTGTTGACGGCAGGAGCGTTCGTTGAGTCTGCCGGATCGGTTGTGCTCGTATCCGGATTCTTTGCGCAACTGATTGCGGAAAGAAGCATAATGATCGCAAGAGAGGCGGTCATAAGGCGAAGTATTTTTTTCATTTCGGTCCTTCCTTTCAGTGGGATCATAAATGATCTGTTTTTATCTATTATTATACCATAAAAAACCTGTTTGGTCAAACAATTATTGGCAATATTGTTATTCTTTTTGTTTTCTTGTTCTTTTTTGAGCGTTTTGAGTCGGGGAAAAACGGAGATTTCCGTTCGGGACTGAAAAATCAACTGTTTTTCCCGAAAAAGAGTATTATAATTGATTTTTTTTGAAAAATATGATACAATATACTCTATGTATGCAGATTGCAGCCGTGCGGCTGCGGCCTCCGGGTCGCCCCGGCCTGCGAGAGACTATGATAAACGGTTTTGCACGAAATTCGGGCAGCGGACAATAGACTGCCGTGGTTTTGCGCCCGGGAAAGCGGAAGGACAGATTATGAAAGAGAAGAATAAGAAGAAAAACAAAAACCGTATAGGGAAACCGCCTGCTGCGGTATATTATCCCGCATATGCTCTGGGAACACTGTTCTTTCGTATAAAATACAATATTCATGTCGACCGGAGCGCATTAAAGGGTGTTGAAGGCCCGGCAATTGTGCTCGCTCCTCACGTTTCAAATCAGGACCATGTGCTTACAGCCATGGGTGTATATCCCAGACGTCCGACCTTCGTTTTAAGCGAGCATTTCATGACGGGAGCGCTGCGCGGTATTCTTACCTTCATGAGAACCATCTCAAAGAAGATGTTCTGCGCGGATACCAAAGCCGTTATGAGGATTATCAGAGCCGTAAGAGAGGGCAATACAGTAATTCTCTTCCCTGAGGGACGTCTTACCTGGTACGGACGTTCGCTTGAAATTACAGACGGTACCGCGGAGCTTGTCAAGCAGCTGGGCGTAACCGTTCTTTGTGTCACATCGAACGGTGCGGGAAGATCCATGCCCAAGTGGGCGAAATTCAAACGCCGCGGAAGAATCGAGATAAAATCCGAGGTTATGCTGACACCGGAACAGATAAAGAATATGACTGCGGCTGAAATAGAGAGCGTTATCCGCGACAGCATCCGCCACGACGAAGAAAAGCAGCTCACGGATGTCAGATTCCGCACAAAGGATACCACTGCAGGCGCCGACGGCATCGTTTGGGTCTGCCCCAAGTGCCGCAGACTTCACGAAAGAACCATAGAAGCGGGAAAAGGACATATCAGGTGCAGCGAATGCGGCCTGGACGTTGCCGTCGATGAATACGGCAGGCTCTCCGGCATGCCGGAGGAGTACGGCATCTCGTCTCTCGCGGATTGGTACGAATACTGCGCAGCCACCGTGGACATTACAAAGCCTCTCTGCATGCCGGTTTCGGTATCTGCGACAGACAAGGACGGCAAGCTTTGCCGCGATGTCGGCCTCGGAACCTTTACCGTGGATGAAAATGAAATCGTTTACGAGGGCACCGTCGACGGCGAACAGTGCCGCCTTTCGGTTCCTACCGCCAGGGTTGCGGGCTTCCCCGTCACCGTAGCGGATCACATCGACGTATACTTCGGCGGAAGGCTGTTCTGGCTCGCGCCGATACCCGACAGGCGCGATGCGATCATCATCTTCTGCTTGGACCGCGGCTATTCGCTGCAA
>JAKSPQ010000001.1 GCA_024404665.1 Clostridia bacterium | reverse complement strand
AGAATCTCTTTGAAAGGAAACGGAATCCCTGTATGGATACTTATGATACAATTTATCAAAACTCCGATTTTTTGCAAGGCACAACGATGTACGGCATTATTGTTACAATCTTAATATGTGCCTTAGTCGGTATTTTTGTTGTAATATTTCTGAAAATGAAAAAGAAACATCTAAAATTTTCCGGGTTTCTTTTTGGGGATCTCGCAGTTCCTATAACGATATCAATTGTATTTATCTTTTTTTTGATATGCTTCGGTTATCAACTCTTTGATGCTGTTCGCTTTCAAAACAAAATGGAAAAAGGGACATGTGAAACGTTAGTAGTAACTGATACGGAATCGATTTCATTCGAGGAGAATCGGTATAGAGACTCGTTCTTGGGCTATAATCTTATTGTCAAAGAAGGAACAAGCGAAATTCGTTTTGAAAGCACCCTATCGCCCGATATCACTCAGGCAATAAGTACCGCAAAAGAAGTTGTGGTATATTACGGTTATTTTCAGGGCGGTAATACAATCTGGAAAATAGATGTTAAAAGAGTTAGACAAATCCCGGTTTGTTGAGCTATCTCTCACGATAATATAATTTGCCATTAGGGGGGTGAACATTTTGTTCCCCCCTTGCTTTTTCGTTATACATCTTCAATGCTTCGCCGATCGCCGCTGCGCTTTCATGCTTGCTCTGCGCATCGAGGTGCGAGTTGATGTTCGCCGTTGTCTGGATACCTCAGACGATATTCTACCGGACTCATATACCCGAGACTGCATGTTGTATCCTTTCGGTATACTTATTTGCCGCAGGGCTCCGAAGGCAACACAATACATATCACAACTCCCGCCGGAAGTCCAGCGAGAATCGGAAAAACAATACTGAATTTCAATTCAGTGGAATCAGATTCAGTGATACGGATGATAAAATTCGCGGCATTTTTGTAATCTTGCAATCGCACTGCGAAATGCGGCAAATACCATTCGTGTTAATATCAGTAATTATCCGAGAATTATTCGTGTAAATATACGCGAATAATTTTGAAAAATCAACGGATTTCGACACGAATGCACGAAAGATCAAGATTCATCTTGACATTTTTCGCTTTTCGTACTGGTATGGTTTCTTAGATGCAATCGCAAGGTTATAATAATTTTGAAAAAATTTGCGGTTATAAATCGCAAAACGTATTGACTTCTTGAGATTTTGCGGTATAATATATACAGAATGAGGTGATCAGAATGATTTACAGACCTATTTACGTTGATAAAATTATGGCTTACGCGGATACTCCGTTCGTTAAAATACTGACCGGGATCCGTCGCTGTGGGAAATCCACTATTTTGAAAATGTTGATGGAAAAGCTGCAGTCTGAGCGCGGAGTCAGCAATGAACAAATCGTATTGTTTCGATTTGACTCCATGGAATACGATGAGATGACTGCAAAACAGATGTACACTTCCTTGAAGAATCGTATCGTAAGCGGGAAGAAAACGTATTTCTTTCTGGATGAGGTTCAGGAAATCAAGGGTTGGGAAAAGGTGGTCAATTCCATTGCTGCCGACTTTGACACGGATATTTACGTTACCGGTTCCAACTCACGTATGATGTCTTCGGAAATCGAAACGTATCTGACGGGAAGATACGTGTCTTTCCGAATTTATACACTTTCTTTCAGCGAATATCTTGAATTCAAAAAGCAATATGCACCCGTTTCCGATATTCGTTCGGAACTTGCCGAGTATATCCGACTCGGTGCTTTTCCGGCAACTCACTTACAAAATTATTCAGCCGATGAAATCTACGCGATCGTCAGGGATATTTATAATTCCACGATGTTTTCGGATATTGTTAAACGCAGTCAGATCAAGAAGATTGATCAGCTTGAGAGAGTTGTCAGATATACGTTTCAGAACGTCGGCAATACTTTTTCGGCAAAGTCAATTTCAGATTATCTGAAATCTGAAAACCGTTCTATAGACAATGAAACAGTGTACAGCTATCTTGAAAAACTTGAAAAAGCATATATTCTCCACCGCTGTTCAAGGTACGATATTAAGGGAAAAGAAATTCTAAAGACACAGGAAAAGTTTTTCCTGGCAGACACTTCACTGCGCTACGGTGTAATGGGATACAGACCTGACAGTGTTGCTTCAAGTCTCGAAAACGTCGTCTATCTTGAACTGTGCCGAAGAGGGTATACCGTGTACGTTGGCAAGACCGATGACGGCGAAATCGATTTTGTTGCCGAACGTCAGGAAAAGAAGCTTTACATTCAGGTGGCACAATCAATCGAAACCGAAAGAACCGAAAAACGTGAATACGAGCGGCTGCTTTCTATTCACGACAATTATCCGAAGTACGTATTGCGTACAGATGAATTTGTCGGCGGAAATTATGAAGGAATCGAGACTATGCACGTTGCCGATTTCCTTCTCAGCGACAAGTATTGACAGTATTGTATCTAACACTTTTCTAACAAATTTCCGGGGGTTTTCCGAAAGTGTCAGAAAAAGAGTGACGAAAAGCGGCAAAACAGTGACGTAGAGGGACGAACAGGGACAACTGATTATGTTCTTGAAAACCGTTTGAGAGCAATCTCACAAGGGTTCGCATTCGCCGTCCGAAGATCGGAAAGCTTGCTTTCCAGGCGCAGGACGTGCGAATCTGCGCAATTGGCGCATACCCCTTTCCCTCCGCCAAAAGACAAATATCCGACCCCACAGCTTATCGCCGGCGGGTTCGGATATTTTTTGTTCGGTTATTTTACTCTTCGGTATTAACCAAGACTTCGCAGCCATCGCTGTCAAAAGACACACGGTGAGTCCGGTGTCCCGATTCTTCTTCGGTTTCGATTACATAATCTCCGTAAAAGCCTCTGAAGGAATAATCGGTTCCGCTGCATTTATCGTCGATTTCAGTATGCCATTCGTTATTGATGAGCTTGTCAAGTACTTTGTAGGCCGGCTTTTCGGAGAGATCATATCTCAGCAATCCGCCTCCGTATTTGTTCTCGCCAACTCCGACTCCGTGCGGAGCATATGCCGCATAACCGTCCACAAGGTTCCACCAGACTATGCTCTTCATATTCGGTGTGGCAAACCATATTCTGTAAAGGATTTCGGTGAGCGCCGCCTGTGCATCCTCATGAACAGCGTTGCCGCCCCAATACGAAGGTATGGTTATTTCGGAAATATGCATTGGTTTATTATAGGCATCAAGCATGTCAAGAACGCCCATCATTGACGATGCATCGATGAAAGATCTGTACGGAGATGCAAATCGGTCTCCGCCTACCTTCATCAGGTCCTGCTCCTTGGCAAAAATATGATACTGAATACCGATTTCGTCAAATGGCAGACCGCGACGGATGAAATCCTTCAGCTGCATATTGAAGGGCATGTACTTACCTGTCCTGAAATATGAATACCATATTGCCTCATTGGTTTCATTGAGTATCTTGCGATTGTTCGGGAAGTATTTGTTTCCGAGCTCCAGAGCGTACTCTTCGCTGTCAGGGAATAATACTTTATCCGCTTTCGGCTGAAATGAGCACGATTCGTTGACGATGTCAAATGAAGGTATTTTGTCGGCATATCTCTCCGAAATCTCACGGAAACGCTTCTCTACCAGCCTCTTACGGACTTCCGGGCTGTATTTCGACAGCCATCCCGGTAAGCTTATATGCCACAGAAGACAATGGCCCTTTGGCTCAAGGCCATACTCGCTGCAGAACTCAAGGACTGAATCAGGAGTCGGGCGGCGATAAATATACTCGCTGTTTTTATCAAAACGAAGCTTCCCCTCTTCAGGTTCAAGATCCGACCAATAAAACGGAACAACTGCCTGGTTGCATATTCCGGCAAACTTCTCTTTGAATACGGATTCCTTTGAAGGATCATCCTCAAAGGAGCCGAGCATAAACGCGGTTGAGCCGAAAAGGAATGAATGCTTTATCTGCTTTATTCGGATTCTTCTGTCTCCTTCGGACTGAAATTTCAGAGTAAAAGAACCTTTTCTGAACTTCTCGGTGTTCTCCGTATTGCGTGCTTTAAGGGCGTCACCCATCTCCTCATAGGTTTTCAGGACATTTTCCCTGTTGTATTCAATAAATTCTTCCATTTTTTCTCCAAACTCATTATTCAGACCGGAGCCCAAAGGCTCTGCGATTTTTTTAATTATAACACACTCCCGTAAAAAAAGCAATAGACTTATCCGAAATCACACACTCTCGGTGATTAATCAGGCAGGGAGGCGTATATCCCGCATACTGCTCGCGTATACGGAAGCTGAAACCGTTTCGGGAGCTTTTGTTTATTTTTACATCCTATAATTATCATGTTGACAACACCGGGGTATTATGATAAAATTACTATGGATTTAGGACGGCACGGAAACAGCCGCACCGGGGATTTCCGCCGGGCTTTTGTTTTCTGCACGCCGACATAAATTCCGACCTTAATCCCGCAATATACGCTTATCATCCATTCCGAATGCCGAAAACCGAGATAAAGCCAATGAAAAAAGACAAGAACGAAATCATTGTTAAAATACCGCTGGGGACAGTGGGAATGAAACTAGCCTCCGTACTCCCCGTGCTCGGTCATTCAATCAGCATGCCCTGCGGGGGAAACGGAACCTGCGGTAAGTGCCGGGTAAAAGTATTGAAGGGGAAGCTCACGGACAAGAACGGAGTCCCCCTTATTCCGGATGAAAACGGAACGGTTCCCGCCTGCAAGGCTTACTGCTCAAAGGAATGCACACATATTGCGATACGTAACCCGGTTGGAAGAGGTCTTGAATTGCCGACTGAAGATGCGGGAAATGACGGCCCCTTCGGCATCGCGCTCGACATTGGAACAACCACTATTGCGGCTGCGAAGGTTAATCTGAAAACCCGAAAAATCGCAGCGACGGCATCGTGCTTAAATCCTCAGGCCGCTTTCGGCGCCGATGTAATCAGCCGAATAACGGCTGCATCGGCGGGGCATCTGAACGAATTGCAGAGCAGCGTAACAAAAGCCGTAAGAGAGCTTCTGGAGAAGCTTCTGCCCGGGTTCGGGAGCGACGCGGAAGCCCCGCCCGACATGACCGTTGCCGGAAACGCGACGATGCTGCACCTGTTTGCCGGCATTTCACCCGAGGGGATGGGACGTTATCCGTTCACTCCCGCCTTCAGGGACGCGCGCGTTATCCCGGGCAAGGAGCTCGGTCTGCCAGTGAACGGTATCACACTTCTTCCGTCGATATCCGCTTTTGACGGCGGCGACATAACCGCCGGAATGTATTCCCTTGAATTCGGCAGATCCGATGCGCCGAAGCTCCTCCTCGATATAGGAACAAACGCCGAAATGGTGCTTGACATAGGCTCCGAAAAAAGGCCGGCTGAAGGCCCAGGACGGCTTTTGGCCACATCGGCAGCTGCAGGTCCTGCTTTTGAAGGAGCCAATATTTCCTGCGGCACAGGCGGAGTAGCCGGAGCGGTTTGTTCTGTAAGAGCCATCGACGGACATCTGATTTACAGAACGGTCGGAAATGCGCCGGCAAACGGCATATGCGGCAGCGGTCTTCTTGATTTTACGGCATTTCTGCTCAGATCCGGTCTCCTTGAAAAAGACGGCCGTCTCAGGCTTTTCGGAGCTCCGGCCGTACTCAGCGGCTCACACGATACCTCCCCGGAGCTGCGGATATACCCACAGGGAGGCTTAGCCAAGCCGGAAGCGGTTCCGTCCGTAATGCTCACGCAGGGCGATATCAGACAGATTCAGCTTGCAAAAAGCGCAATTTACGCCGGAACGGAAACCCTTTTGGCCGCGGCTGATTACACGCCGGAGAGCTTTATCGCTGCCGGCGGCAGGGTTTTCATCGCGGGAGGCTTCGGGTTTTATATGAATCCCGAAAACGCAGCCGTCATCGGCATGATTCCCGAGTGCTTCAAATACCGAACGGAAACCGTGGGAAACACAGCGCTGAAGGGCGCCGTCGCAGCGCTCTGCGATGAAAATGCGCTGAGCATCATGAAGGAGCTGAGCGAATCCGCATCTGCAATCAATCTTGAGGATTACGAAGTGTTCGCAAAAGGGTTTATCGAACACACCGTGTTTCCCGCAACATGAAAAAACAACTCCATCCGTGAAAGGATAATAATATGAATAAAAAGCTTATTTTTGATTTCGGCAAAACAGTAGGGAAAATAAAGCCCATGCACGCAGTCGGCCAGCCGCCTCTCGGTGTCGGAGACGACGGAATTGACGATTCCCTCTTTCACTATCTGAAGGAGGCAAACATTCCTTACTCGCGTCTTCACGACACTTACGGGGATTTCGGCAGTTACTTTTTCGTTGACGTTCCGAATCTTTTCCGTGATTTCGAGGCCGATGAAAACGATCCCGCCTCATACGATTTCGCTTTTACGGACGCTCTGCTGGAAAAGATGATGGCCTGGGGCCTTGAGCCCTACTTCCGCCTTGGCGTAACCATCGAAAACGCCCATATGATTAAGGCTTACCGCATATTCCCGCCCCGTGATCCTGAAAAATGGGCGCGCATCTGCGAGCACATCGTCCGCCATTACAACGAGGGCTGGGCCGACGGTTTCCGCTACGGCATCACCTATTGGGAAATCTGGAACGAGCCAGACAACGAGGAGGACATCGCCCTCAACAACATGTGGAAGGGCACCGCTCTGCAGTATTACGATCTGTACGCGGCAACAGCCACGCATCTGAAGAAATGCTTCGGAGACAGTATAAAGGTCGGAGGCTATGCATCGACGGGGCTTTATCTCGGATATATGCGCGAATCGGAGAAGTATAAAGCGCCTCACGAGATAACCCACTGGGAAGAACGCGCGATATATCACACAAAATTCCTGGAAGGATTTCTGGAGCGTATCAAACGCGACAGTATCCCCTTTGATTTCTTCTCACACCACAGCTACATGGACGTCAGACTTACAACAAAAGTTCAGAAATACGCCGAAGAGCTTCTTGCGAGGGCCGGCTTCCCCGACGTTGAAATCCACCTGAACGAGTGGAATACCGACCGAACCCGCGAAACCCGCGGAACAACCAAAGCGGCAGCCGATGTTGCCGCGATGATGATCGCCATGCATGCGACAAAAATGTCGATGATGTGCTTTTACGATGCCCGCTACGGCACAAGCGTATACGCCGGCTTTTTTGATCCCACAACGAGGACTCCCTATTGCACGCTTTACTCCTTTACAGCCTTCGGCAAGCTTTATGCCATGGGAAACGAGGTCGAGCTCACCGGTGACACCGGCGACGGTCTCTACGCCATCGCCGCGACCGATGGCGCCAAAAAAGGCGTTCTTATTACCAACAACGCTGAAAAAAAGCTCGTGAGGACCAACCTCGATGCGGGCTTTTCCGCCTACGCCATAGACGAAAAGCATTTCCTGACACCGAAAAAAATCAACTGCAAGCAGTTCACCCTCGGACAGTATCAGACGATTTATTTTGAACTCTAAAACAACCGGATGCGGCAAAAGCTTTTGACTTTTGCCGCATCCGGTTTTAATCAGGGTTCTAAAATTAATGTTGGGGTGGAACCGAAGTCCTGACGTTAATTATTAAAAAAAAAGCAGGACAAAGGCAATAAAATCTGATATAACCCGAGTTTACCGGAAAACAAAAACAGCCGATGTCCAAAATGAAGGATTTCGGCTGTTTTCGCCTTGAAAATGGCTTTTTTAAGGTTATTTTTGAGCAAAAAACGTTGTTTTCGTGCAAAATAGGGACTCGGGCATCAATTGTAACACTACAACAACATAAATCCAGTAATAAAGAATCTATTGACTTTTGAATTGAACTATGTTATAATAATATAAAAATATTCTTAGAAAGAGGGCTCTCTTTATGGAAATATTCGAGGACTTGTTTCAATTATTAGATTCAAAAGCAGCACAGACCTCATGCAGCAAATGCAACACTGTTTCCAGATGCGGATGTAGTGTGTGTAACACGGTTGTTCAATGCGGGTGCAGCGCTTGTCAAACCAATACCACAGCTTCATGCGGATGCTCCTCTTAACATATGAAGTACAAATTATCCAAATATATCAGATTTTATAACATCGACGGTGAGTTGTGCATATACAATTCGCTACGCGGTTTTAAAGCAAGAATATTTGATGATGAACTGCTTTCAGAATTAAAACGTTCGGCTAACGGGTATCTTGAGGCCCCTGATAATCGACTGGTAAAAGCCGGCGTTTTAGTTCCGGAAAACCGCGATGAAACTGTCGATGCGATTAATTTCGTTAATAAACTATTAAATGACGGAGAGACCCTCCGTCTTATTTTGCTTCCGACAAGAGAATGCAATTTCAGATGCACTTATTGTTATGAAGAAAAACGGACCGAGTTCTACGATAGCGATTTAATCAAGAATATAATTCGCGGAACCATTCATTATTTGCAAATCCATCCCCAAATCAAGGCACTTCATATTGAGTGGTTTGGAGGGGAGCCCATGTTATGTTTCGATCAAATAGTATTAATAGCAAGAGCACTGAAAGAATACTGCGACAATACATCAATTGCCTTTTGGATGTCAATGACAACCAACGGGTATCTTTTGACATCACAAAAAGCCAAAGAATTGGCCAAATTGAAGTTGACAACATATCAGATCACTCTTGACGGAAACAAGCATTTCCATGATGAGCTTCGTGTTTTAAAAAACGGAGACGGAACCTGGGACAGAATACACTCCAATCTAATGTCAATCAAAGAAACCGATCTTCAGAATATAGATATCAGAATTCGGATCAATTATCATACGGATATGCTAGAACGTTTACCCGAAATCCTATTGGGATTGAAGGCTGATTTTGACGACCCTAGATTTCATTTTTTCTGTGCTAAGATCAACCCGCCATCAAACACAAAGCTCAAGTATGATTTTGTTTCAAACAAAGCTGAAATACTGGCACAGGATTATATTTTCGATGTCTTTGCCGAAAACAATATCGGAATTGAGGAATACTACTCAAATTTAAATCCCGCAGCACCATTATGTTATGCAAGAAACAAGCATTGTCTGGTTATCGATGTTGATGGAACGATTAGAAAATGTACTGAATACCTGGATGATGATGCAATCAATAAAATTGGTTTCGTTAACAACGGTATATTTGATATTGATGAAAAAAAACACAGACAATGGCTCTCAGCTCCGGAATCCGCAATTAAAGCCCGGGGATGCATTAGCTGTAAAGATCTCCCTGTCTGCTATGGAGGTACTTGCCCGGCCCAATGGTTAAAGGAAGGAATTGCAAGTTGCAACACCTTTCATCCACTTGTTGACAAAATGATGACAATGTATTTCGCATCGCTTCTTAAGAACCGTGACGATACTGAAGAAGATGATGAAGAGGAGGCTGAGGAATGAGACATACTATTAAAAACATTTCCTTTATGTCCGTTTTTTTGTGGAAATACAACCCTTTTGTTTTTCTGTTCTTTTTCCTTTGCGGACTGTTCCAGGCATTGAGATATGTGTCAAGCATTTATTTTATTGGTAAAATACTTGATGCTGTAGCTTCTGCTTCAACAATCACTCAAGTATTGCCAGTTGTATTGACATACGTCCTCATTCTGCTGATTTGTGAGATCTTTACCATTTTCACGAATTATTACACCGAAAAAGCCTTTTCGTCTTTATCGCTTCGTATGACAACAGAAATGATGGTAAAAGCCCTTGTTTTGGATTTCAGATGCTTTGATGACCCTGATTTTTACGACAAAAAAACGAGAGCACTCAAGCAAGCGGACGGTGCGATACAACGACTGGCGGGGACTTATATTTCTTTGTTCTCCAGCTTTATTACTATTGTTTCAATCGTGTCACTAATTCAAATTCTGACACATAATTTTTTATTTTTCCTAATAGCCTGTATCAGCGTCTTAATATCTTACGTTGTTCTATCAAAAAACAACAAATTGGAATACGAGAAAAGTGTTGTTTTGACCCGCGCAAAAAGACATACCAATAATTATTTAGCCGCACTGTTTTGGTCTTCGGTAACGCTAAAAGAGTTGAGAATGTATGACTCGGGAAACTTTTATATCGATTATTACTCAAAAGAACAAGAGAATAATATCAAACAAAATCTCAAATACTGTCACAAAACCAACTCATGGCTATATTTAGAGGCATTGGTTGCTTCGTTAGCCTCTTTGGCTGTAATGCTGTTGGTCTCAAAAGATATCATAGGCGGAATCATCACTTTGGGATCATTTATGTCAATAGTCAATGCAGTCACTTCATTGACACAACAGTTAAACACGTTGGTAGCCAATGTTCCGTCTCTCGGGCAACAATCACGCTTCATCGACGATTTGAGAGCAATATTAAATGAGGAATGCACTGTTGAGCTCTCCACCGATTCACAAATTCCCCTTCCCGATAGAGACAGCTATATTATTGAATTCAAAAACGTCTCTTTCACATATCCCAACTGTGACCATCCGACCTTAAATAATTTGTCTTTTGTTATTCGCCCCCAAGAACATGTGTGTCTCGTAGGAGAAAATGGTGCCGGAAAAACAACAATTACCAAACTTTTATTCCGCCTGTATGATCCACAAGAAGGAGAAATACTGAT
The DNA here is from genome assembly GCA_024404665.1 of Clostridia bacterium. Classification (GTDB taxonomy): domain Bacteria; phylum Bacillota; class Clostridia; order Oscillospirales; family CAG-272; genus CAG-390. The sequence continues at coordinate 28,997 of JAKSPQ010000001.1, read as the reverse complement.
CGACGGCCGAGACATCAAATCATATGACCTCGTGTCTTTAAGGAGGCAGATGGCTGTAGTGTTTCAAGATGGCATACTCTATCCCGATACACTAAGAACCAACCTGACCTTTGGCCATTCATATTCGGACACGGAAATCACTAAAGCTTTGGAAAAAGTCCAAATGACTGAGAAGTTTGCGGATAATCCCAAGGGCTATGACGTACAGTTGAAAAGATCATTTGATAAAAAAGGTATTGTCTTATCCGGAGGAGAAGAGCAACGCCTTTTCCTGGCAAGAGCACTTCTCAGGTCATCAAAGATATTGGTTCTTGATGAGCCGTCAAATTCATTGGATCCAATTATGGAAAGAGATTTGATTGAAAATATTCTAAGCACAACACAAAACCGCTCAATGATCATTGTATCTCACAGATTAGTATTCTGCCGAAAAGCAGACCGCATACTGGTCATTGAGAACGGATGTATAACCGAGGAAGGAAATCACGATGATTTGATGAGCATGAACGGTCTATATGCCAAAATGTATACTGCTCAGAGTTCTTGCTATGAATAAATACTATATGATTTACGGAATCATAACCCGTACAAATTTTCAAATTGACATTCTTACAGAATACAATCCGTCATCCGAGGTTGATTTAGACATCTGCGTTCATTCCTTCTCTGAATACAATGAATCGCTTAAGAATGATAAAATCATCATTGATTTTCATTTTAATTTGGTGTATTTGATAGATCCCCTCCAAAAAAACATCACGGTTTTTTCCGATGACATTAACAAAGTAGTATCATCTGTTTTCAATATTCCATTCGGCGTTTTTTTGGCAATCTCAAAAGAATGCGTTTTGATTCATGGGTCGGCAGTATTGATAAACGATAAAATATGTATCTTTTCCGGTAATAAAAAGGTGGGAAAATCAACTCTCACCTACTTGATGTCTTCCTATTACCCGTTTGTCGGAGATGATACCATATGCGTCTCTCTAGCCTGCCCGCACCTTTGTTGCTCCTCAGGTTCATTCATTCGGATTGATAAATCGATTCTCGACCATCGCGAACTTTCACAAACCAAGGGATATAACATTTCCGGGAAAGCATACTTTTTCCCTGATTCTGCGATTGACCTTATGGCTTCCAACAAAAGCAGCACCACTTTGGGGCGCATTTTTTATCTCGATAGACATGATTCAGAGAAAATCGAAACAAAAGAGATCGGTTCAAAAATCAAGAAACAAATCCTTTTGGCGAACAATATCATTGGAAACGAATACCTTCCTTTTGAATGTATCAACAATGCTGTTAATGCACTCTCGCACATTCACGCTTTTAAAATGACAATTCCAAACTCAATTCCATTGCTGAAACAATCGCTTGAATCTTTTTCTTTTGGGTACTAATCATGCATAAATTGTGGAGCAAATTGTATTTAACAAAACTCAAGCCCGTATTAAATGATTTTTCTGCACCTTATGCAATAATCAAAGGGCCGGCGTTGTCCCAAATATTATATAACGATCCCAACATTCGAGAATACAATGACCTTGATATTCTTATATGCCGGGATAGTATCGGTAAAATGAAGGAAGCCTTGAAAAAGAATTGTTTTCACGTTCAGAATTACTCCCAAGAGCGTGAGATATTTTGCGAATTGTACTCACATCAACTTCCCACCTACACAGATCACACCGGAAACTTGATTTATGACATTAACTTCGATGTCACCTGGGGAGAGTATGACAGACAACGCATCCCGGTATCTGATTTTCTTGCGGATACAGTCTCAATTAATCTGTTTGGATTTGATGTAAAAACGCTATCCTATGAAAACACCTTTATCCAATTGGCTTTGCACATCTACAGAGACATGAACAGCATTTATCTTCTCGCAACAAGAAAAAGCATAAATAAGACTGCGTTCAACGATGTATATCAGCTATTAGTTCGTCACCACGACAAACTTACTCCGCAAAAACTTTACGAAGCTTGTCAAAAATATGATATCATCCCATATGCCTTCTATGTTCTATTCCACACCGGATTAATTTTCAATGACGAGATCCTCGATGGTTACATCTCTGCTTTCAAATCAAGAGAAGGAACTGAGCTCTTAAACTATTATGGGCTTTGTGACAAAGAACGAAAACCGTGGAATTGTGATATTTCCTGCCGTCTCAGCTCAACCGATATTTATTCTTTGATTGCGCAGGACTTGACTTCTTCAGATATCCGTAAAATAGAGATCAATAAAGCAATGTTCAGAGGGATTCCAAATGATACACCCGGAACTTAACATAATCATAAAAACTGTCAACTCTTGCTCTAACGCTTACAGTATATCCGTATCGGATGTTGATACGCCATTTGAAGAATTAAATATTGATTCGATCGGCTTTGTGCGTATTGTTGTTTCGCTCGAGAAAGCGTTTGATTGTGAGATTCCGATTGATATGTTAATTTTGTCAAAGATAAACACCATAAATAAAATTCACCTGGTATTGAGCAACATATACAAAAGCGAGTTAAACAATGATAGAGCTTGATTTCATAAGCAATATTATCCTTGAGCCGTTTTTGGGTGAATGTATCAAATCCACATTCGGAGAAAAAAGCCACAGTCGGTATTTTTCACTGTCTTCCATCGATGAGATTCGAACTTCAAATGCCGATTTCGTCGTATTAATGATCAATTTAGAAGAAGCTCTGCGAACAATGTCTCCGGACGGCATATGCTCATTGACCGGTGATATATATAAAAGAATAAAATCACTCACTTCTATTCCTGTCATTTGGTTTGGTTATGAAGATTATTATTGCAATGACACATCCATTTTTGGATCTGTTTATGTTTTGAATCACCTGGCAGACAAGCTTAATATTCAAATTTCATCGATTATTTCACCCGATGATTTCCTCATCGATACTAAACGAATAATAGCAGACGCCGGTATTACAATAGCTTATGATTTCAAAAACAAATATCGATGGTCGGCCCCATACAGCGAGAAGATTGTCAAAGCGTTTGTCAAAGAAATAAATATCGTCTATTCAGTTTATCACTTCAAAACGCCCAAATGCCTTGCTTTGGATTGTGACGGAGTATTATGGGAAGGCATATTAAGCGAGGATGGTTTAGAAGGTATAAATGTTTCAAGAGCATATGAAGACTTTCAACGTTTTGTGCTTCATCTATTTTATTGCGGAGTGATTTTATGCTTATGTACTAAGAACTCAAGAGAAGATGTACAAGATGTGTTGGATAGCCACAGCGGCATGCTAATAAAAAGAGAACACATATCTTATATATGGGGTGACAACTCCTCAAAATCAAAGGGACTTATTACTATTGCAAAAACGCTCGGTATTTCACAGAACAGTATAGTTTTTGTCGACGATTCCGAAACCGAAATTAATGAAGTTAAAGCTTTGCTTCCGGATATCACTTCCGTTTTATTCAATTCCAAATCTTTTTTTTCCGATTTAAGTTGTTTCAAACTATCCGGCGCCAATTCTATCTTGCCTCAAACCCGAGCGGGCAATTATCGCAATTTCCCACAGGTCACCGGATCTTATTTAGCAAATGAAAATGAAGAAATAGATATTCACCCAGCAACCCCAACTGAGTATAATAGAATATCAGAGTTATCATTCAGGACAAATAAAAAAACTAATGGCGGCCGTTTCACTGTAAAAGATTTAAAAAAGGTTCCGTTTCTCTATTCGGTTTTCCTTAAAAACGCATACGGAGAATTCGGACTCATCGGCACTATTGGAATCGAAGAAGATAAGCTGATCATGTTTGCAGTATCATGCAGAGCAATTGGTAGCCAAGTCGAAGAAAAAATGGTGTCTTATATTAAACAGCGCCACAAAATAAAAGAAATCATGACACAGGACACCGGAAAAAACACGGATTTTCTTGTTCGTCTCAAAAAAGCCATTGTTGTTTGAAAAAACTACCATTCTTTCCGTTCCATACATCATTAATCAAATGAGCGTAATACTATATCTTGAAGAGAACCCTTGGATTCAAACCTATCAATTAAGAAATTTTGAACTTGGCGTATTACAATGCAAATCGCCATGGATATTCGGGCAATATATCAATTGTTACTATGATCCAAATGCCAAAAAGAAGTTTTGTCACTATATGCCTGATGGTCGTTATTTTCAAAAATGCGGTGCAACATTAGTAAACCGCTTTGAATACGATCGAATTTCCGGTGTATCATCTTCAGAAATAATAGACTTCACAATTAGTCATCTCGATAATGGTTGGTATGTGGTGGGGTTTGTGGATGAATATCACATTCCCAACACAGACAGTTATTTAGTTAAACACCACAGACATTCGATTTTGTTGTATGGGTATGATGAAGCAACTGCTGCATTTATTGCCATAGGATACACACGTGGCAAACAATATCTCTCTCATCCAATTCCATACGAATGCTTTGTTTCAGCCGTGATCGGACGCAGATTCAGCCTCGAAAAGAAACAGACAATATCCTATGAGAAAATCGAACTCGAAGCTTTTAAGATAAATCCCGAATACCATTTTGAGTTAAATCTTAATGAACTGTATACCTCTTTGGATAATTATCTTGAGTCTGTTTCTGTTACACAAGATGAAAAAAGGTTCGGAATCGATTGTGAACGGGCCTTTTGCGAATATATTGTTTCTCCGGAAAATGCTTTTCTTGACGAAAGATATAGCAGGTTCTTTCTTGATTTGAAAAGAATAATGTATTACAGATTGATGTTTTTAAAATCCGAAAACATAATCACCCAAAACTTGGTAGATCAATTTGCCACGGTATTAGACGACCAAGAAATTGTACATAATCTGTTTTTAAAGTCACATTTTTCTATAGATGACAAAGTCAAGCAAGCTGCGTTTTCTCGTATGATAAGAATAATCAACAATGAGTATTGTGTTTTAGGCTGCGTCAGAGAAGCCATTGCTTCTTTTTTCAACTAATAGTAATAGGGATAGCAAAAAAATCACCCACTTTTTCGCTATCCCTTTTTTCGATTAATTATCGTATTCCAGCAGCTCGAGGCCTTCGTTCTGTTCGAGAGCATGTCTTACATGCCACTCGCTGTTAAACAGAAGGAAATTACGGTCTCTGTGGTCCTTTACCCATTTCGCGTCAAGCAGTCTGAGAGACTTGGGATCCACACCGTCGGGAACACGTTTTATCTGCGTGTATGGCTGGCTGTACTGACGGTATTCCACGCCGTACTCGCTCTTCATTCTGGATTCGAGCACATCGAACTGAAGGACGCCCACAACGCCCACGATAACGTGCTCCATGCCTCCGTCGGGCTCAAAGAAAATGCGGATCGCGCCTTCCTCGGCGATCTGGTTCATGCCCTTTGAGAACTGCTTGCGCTTCATCGAATCCTTTTGCTCGACAAGAGCGAAGACCTCCGGAGCAAAGCAGGATATCGCATCGAACCTAAGCTTCTTGTTTTTGGAGCAGACGGTATCGCCGATGGAGAAGATTCCCGGGTCAAATACGCCGATAATGTCTCCGGCATAGGCTTCATCGACGCCTGCGCGCTCCTGCGCCATCATTTGCTGCGGCTGAGCGAGGCGGATGGGCTTGCCGCCCTGAACATGGTAATACTCCGTATTCTTCTCGAATTTTCCGGAACAGATTCGCATGAAGGCAATTCTGTCGCGGTGCGCCTTGTTCATATTCGCCTGAATCTTGAAAACAAACGCCGAGAAATCCTCGTCAAAGGAATCGACCGGGCCGATATCCGAGTTTCTGGGCAGCGGAGACGAAGTCATCCTGAGGAAGTGCTCAAGGAAGGTCTCAACGCCGAAGTTGTTGAGCGCGGAGCCGAAAAATACGGGGCTGAGTTTTCCCGTTCTGACCTGCTCCATATCAAAATCGAAGCCTGCGGCATCGATGAGCTCTATCTGCTCGCAGAGCTCCTCGCGGAGCTTCTCACCGATGAGTTCGTCAAGTCTTACGGTATCGTTGATGTCGCAGTCGATGGCGGCCAGTCTGTCACGGCCTCTGTGAGCATCGGCAAACGAGAGGATCTTATGAGCCTCCCTGTCATAAACGCCCTTGAACGACACACCGGAGCCGATGGGCCAGTTCATGGCATGAGTTCCGATGCCGAACTCGGTTTCCAGCTCATCCAGCAGATCGAAGGGGTCTCTCGCATCGTGGTCAAGCTTGTTGATAAACGTAAAAATCGGGATGTGGCGCATTGCGCAGACCTTGAAAAGCTTGCGGGTCTGAGGCTCAATGCCCTTTGCGGCATCTATGACCATAACAGCGCTGTCGGCTGCCATAAGCGTGCGGTAAGTGTCCTCCGAGAAATCCTGGTGTCCGGGAGTATCAAGGATATTTACGCAATATCCGTTGAATTCGAACTGCATAACCGACGATGTTATCGAGATTCCTCTCTTCTTTTCCATTTCCATCCAGTCGGAAACGGCATGCCTGTCGGAAGCCTTTCCTTTAACCGAGCCTGCCGACTGAATCGCTCCGCCGTAAAGCAGAAGCTTCTCGGTAAGCGTAGTCTTACCTGCGTCAGGGTGAGAGATAATGGCGAAGGTGCGTCTTCTCTCTATATTTTCTTTTGTAATCGAATCACAAATACTCAATTCAATATCCTCTGATTAAAATAATAACAGTATATTATACCATATTATATGCGATTATGCAAGAAATATCGTGACGGAAACTCGGGTTCGGTCATTGACTTCACATACGTGCTCCCGAAAATCCTTGCTGTCACTGCTTGTTTTCCTGACGCATACCGACAAGCTCTCTGAATTTCAGCGGAGTATAACCGGTTGCTGCCTTAAAAGTAGTGCAGAAATAGCTTCTCGACGAAAATCCGCACTTTTCCGCAATGGCTTCCACAGGCTCATCCGTGTTTTCGAGCATATACTGCGCTCTCGATATTTTGACGCCGAGGACTGCCGCATGCAGAGATATTTTTTTCTTGCGCTTGAGTACGCTTCCGAGATACACCTTGTTGTACCCGAAATGCTCGGCGATTTCATCGTTTGAAGAAATCGAAGTACCGTTCATTCTGATGTATGCCAGTATGCTGTCCGCAAGAACGGTTTCCGCGTCCTTTATCTCCCTGTCCTTGCTGCAGAGATCTGACAGGAGCACCTTGACTCTGCCGCTGGTTCCGCTGTCAGAAAAGCGGTTGCCCTTTGAAAACTCGGCGATGATTTCCTTGACGCGTTCTATTACATCCTCCCCGCCGTGAAATATGAACGGCGAAGAAAAACAGTCAACGGTAACGCCATCGAAGATCAGAGAAGGCTGAAAAGCCTCCAATACAGGAGGACAAATCGGTTTTATTCTGCTTTCACACTCTCTGGTAACATCGAAATTCAGCAATCCTACCTTCATTGAGCCGGAAAAATCATATGCGGTCTCAGGCGGCAGCACCATTATAGTACCTCTTGTAAGCTTTTCGTTTCTGTCCTGCAGAAACAGGAAGCAGTCGGGGCCGCTGCATTCAAAGACACAGAAAACACGGTAATCATAGCAACGTCTGAGTCCTGTGAGAGTCTCCATGGGAGCGTGAATTTCAGCTGCTCTGACAAAAGGATTACAGGATGATAAGGTCACTGTTTTCATATTTTTTCTCCATCTCATTTTTTCGAACATAATCCGGATACCTACAGTATTATACAATCAGACCGGCTGTCCTGTCAAGCACAATATTGCTTTTTCAAACTTTTTTATTGTGTTTCGGTATAGACTCAGGTCCGTTTTTCAATTATAATAATCTGTACAATTTTTAAAAGGAGTATGATTATGAACTTTTTTGCATACGACGAGAACGGAAAACAGCTTGAATTCACTGTTTCCGAAAAAAACGGCAACAAGCTTCTGACCTTGGATAAATCACTTTTTTCTAACTCTAAAAAACTGCGCCTTCTTCCCGAGCTCAGCATGGCTCACGCAGGCGACGAGGGATATTACGTTATGCCCCGCAACATAGGAATGCGCGCCGACTTCCAGGTCTTCTTTAAGGACCGTCCGGATGCCGTCACCGAGTATTCCAAGCCGATAATGTCCTTTTACGGAATAAAAAAACCGGGACTCTGCTGCATCGTCCGTCTGGAGAGAAATTACAAATTCAGATATGAGATCCTGTGTCGCGATGGCGTTTACACCGTCACTCCGATCGTAAATTTCGAGAAGGTCGATACCGATTATCCCTATGACGACATAAGAATCGAGATTATCGAGCTTCCCGAAAGCGCCGGCTATCCCGAAATGGCGGCTGCCGAAAGGAACATCAGACTTGCCAGAAAAGAAATATCCCCGCTGTCGGAAAAATGCGAAGCCCGCGAGGTTATGGAATATCAGAGGCAGGCACCTCTCATCCGCATTCGCATGGGCTGGAAGCAGAGTCCTTCTCCGGTAAAGCATCAGACACCTGACAACGAACCGCCGATGCATGTTGCCTGCACCTTTGCCGATGTGCGCAGCATCGCGGACTCTCTTAAAAAGCAGGGCGTGGAAAAAGCCGATCTCCAGCTGGTGGGCTGGTCCATAGGCGGTCACGACGGAAGATTCCCGCAGTTTTTCCCCGTCGAAGAAAGACTCGGCGGAGAGACCGAGATGAGAAAGACCATAGAATATGTCAAAAATCTCGGCTACAGAATCTCCACGCATACCATCTGGGTGGACAGCTATGAAATTGCCGACAACTTCTCCTGGGACAACGTTGCCACCGACAAGGAGGGGCATTACCTCCAGATCGGTCACTACAGCTCGGGATACGCTTACCATGTCTGTCCTAAAAAGCAGTGGACAAACGCAATCCAAAGCGAGCCGAAAATCGCTCTTATGGGAGAAAACGGCCTTCATTTCACCGATGTAATCTCGATTATCGAGCCTGACTCCTGCCATTCCCCGCTCCACCCCTGCACCACCGCCGAGGGCATCGTGTATTCTCAGCGACTGATGCATTTCAATCAGGTTCTGTACGGAGGCTTCTGTTCAGAGGGAGCGATGGACTTTGCCATTCCGTATCTGGACTATGCCCTGTACGTTACGTTCGGTGACGGATTCGGACACAATTCTTACGAACTCGCAGACAGGTATCTTCCGTTTTGGGAGCTCGTATACCACGGCATTCTGCTTTACAACCCCGCAAGTCCTACGATAAACTTCACCATCAAGGACCCCCGCGACAGACTCATGTTCATAATGCGCGGCGGACTGCCCTCATTCTACTTCTACTCGAGATTCCGCACCGGAGCCAAAAACTGGATGGGTGAAGACGATCTGACTCTCGAAGCTCTTGACGAAAGCGTCGCGGCTGTTAAGGAAGGTATGGATATTTTCGAACAGATAAAGGATCTGCAGCTTAAATATATGACGGATTACATCTTTGCCGAAGACGGCATCGAAATAGCCGTATACGAAGACGGCACGAGAATCATAGGCAACAACAGCGACGAAGCACGCGAATACGACGGACACAGCCTTGAGGCCTTCGGCTTCATCGTCGAACGCCGTTCATAATCAGGAAGTGCTTCGTATTCGAATAAAGCACCTTAATTTAAGAGATATTTTACGAAAAAACCGTGTATATCAAAAAGTCCGGGACTTTTTGATATACACGGTTTTATTATTCTGCGCCGCGCTCAAAGCGCAGCCTGTGCGCAATGATATCTTCCGCGATTTCCTTCTTTGAAACACAGCGGTCCATGGCAGCTTTTTCTATAAATCTGTGAGCATCGGGCTCATCCAGGCCGTTTTCGCTTATCAGCAGCCATTTTGCGCGGTTAACCAGACGTATCTCCTCCATTTTGAATTCGATGGATACCGTCTTCTTTTCATTTCTGCGAAGCTTTTCCCTTGCGCTGCAAAGCCAGCTGATTGCCGTTGCGACGGTTTTCGTGGACGTAGGCTTCGCAAGCGTGAACACTCCGTGATCCGCAACCTGGGCATGGACTTCATCGTGTATCTCCGCCTTGAGCATCAACAGAACCACCGTTGAGACGGAAAGGTTTACATCGATGGCAAACCTGGTTCCGACATCGTCCGGGAGCGGAGAATTTACTATTACAAAATCGTATGACCGCTCCTCAAGCATCCTTTTTGCCGAGCTTATGCTCGATGCCACCGATACCGGCGAAAAATCCGACATGGGGAGCAACGCTGTAAGCGCGGAATTAATTGATTCCGATGAGGAAACTATCAACACGCTGTATATTCTTTCCTTAAGACTCATGTTTGAATTCCTGAACAGAAAAGGTCTGTTGAATGTTTCGGGGTGGACTGGACTGATTTTGCCGTGAACGCGGGAACGGATCCGTTATCTTCCGCAGTAAATCTCCAATATTTTTGCGGGAACGCGCTCTCTGATAAAATCGCTTTCAAGAGCGGCTTTTATTGCTTCCGCACGAGTTTCGGGAAGCTTTTCGAACCTGGAGAGAGTCTCTCCGTCCGCCTTGAAGAGATTGATTTCCGCGGGATCCTGAAGCGGAATCTGGTTTTCGAGTCCAGCAAGTCCCGCATAAATAATCAGAGCAAAAGCAAGATACGGATTTGCCGAGGGATCAGGAGATCTGAGCTCGGCGCGGGTCTTTCCGTCTGCAACCTCCGGAATTCTTATAAGCTGAGAACGGTTGCCCTTTGACCACGAAATGTATTTCGGGGCCTTGCTGCGTCCGAGACGTCTGTAAGAATTATCGGACGGATTAAGGAAGACCGTAAGAGCCTTGGCTCTTTCCAGAACTCCGGCTATCATATATCCGAGATTGCAGTCGCCCGTATCGGGTTTGACGGACATATTGATGTGGAAGCCGTTGCCCGGCTGACCTTCAATGGGCTTGGGAGAAAAGTCCGCATATACGCCGTTTCTCTTTGCAACGGTTCTTACGACGGTCTGGAAGGTCATTGTGTTATCCGCTGCCGTGAGCGGGTCGGAATATCTGAAATCTATTTCGTTCTGACCGGGCCCCTCCTCGTGATGAGAGGACTCGGGACAGATGCCCATCTGTTCGAGAGTCAGGCAGACTTCTCTGCGGACGTTCTCCCCTCTGTCATCGGGAGCTATGTCCATATAGCCTGCTTTGTCGTATGTGCGTGTTGTAGGAGCGCCGAAATCATCGGTTTCAAACAGGTAGAATTCCTGTTCGGAGCCGAAGAAGAAGCTGTATCCCTTGGCTTCGGCCTCGGAAATGGCCTTTTTAAGCAGCGCTCTGGTATCGGCCTCGAACGGTGTTCCGTCAGGATAGGTTATGTAAGAATACATACGGACAACCCTGCCGTGCTCCGGTCTCCAGGGGAGAACGGAAAGGGTATCCGGATCCGGATGAAGAAGCAGACCGCTCTGCGTTTCATCGCCGAAGCCGGTGATGGCAGAGGCATCAAACGCTATTCCTGTCTCAAAGGCTCTGTAGAGCTCGTCGGGCATTATGGATATGTTCTTCTGCCTTCCGAAAACATCGCAGAATGAGAGGCGGATGAATTTGACATCCTCCTCGGCAACATATTGCAATACTTCTTCCTTTGTGTAATTCATAACCCTGTCCTGCCTTTTTTGTCAGTTTGCTACATACATTTGTTTGAAGGGATTCTTGGAATCCGGAGTAACCACGGTAAATACCGATGACAGTATTTCCTCCGCATCCGTTTCAAACACCTTGCAATAATCCGAAATAATCTCGCAAAGCTTCTCGTCGTCCTTGCCGCAGACAGTCTCGGTTTTGACCTGTTTGGGGAATTCTATTCCCTTGCATTCTCCTCTGAGATACATTTTCCCGCCATGCATACCTGTGCAGGGGAAATTTCCCACGATCGGACCGTCACCGTCCCCAAGTCCGAGAACTGCGATGATTCCGCCCGCCTGGTATTCGCCGAGGAAGCTGCCCGTATGTCCGCCGATGACGATAACCGGCACCTTTTCCTTATATGCCTTCATGTGGATTCCGGCTCTGTATCCGGCGTTTCCCCTGACATATATTTTTCCGCCGCGCATCGCATAGCCGGCGGCATCGCCGATGTTTCCGCGCACCGTAATGACACCGTCGTTCATGGTGTCGCCGACTGCGTCCTGCGCATTGCCGTGAACGTCGATGACGGCTCCGTCGAGATAAGCTCCGAGAGCATTTCCGGGTATTCCCTCTATTACGATGCTCTTTCCGTTCATTCCGGCCGCGATGAAGCGCTGTCCGATGCAGCCTTTAACCCTGCATTCGCTCCCCGCTTCGCGTATTTTACGGTTCACCTCGGCAAAGCCGAGCTCCTTTACGTCTATCTCCATAATATTATACCACACTTCCGTACATTTTTCTTCTTTTTTCTGAAGAAAATCCAGCATTTGTCGCACTTTTTTTCATAAGTTCGAAATCTACGCTGTTGGTAGGCGTTTTATTGCGTATCATAGCGGTAAAAATGCCCGCTCTCGTCGTGTCTCCGATAAGGATGAAGCCCGAAAGGCGGCCGTCCTTGACAAAGAATCTCTTAAGCGACGTCCCGGTCTTTTCCTCGCTCATTTCACCGTCGTAGCTTCCTGCAGTCATCATATGAAGTCCGAAGAAGCCGATCGAGTTCATCGGGAAAGCATTATCGAGAGAAGCGCTTCCGCCGGCCATGTTGATTCCCGCGGTTCTTCCCTGCATGTAAGCGTTGGGCATAATGGCCATTACCTTAACTGCTCCGGATGAAATATCAGGGCTTTCGGTACAGTCGCCCACGGCATATACCGAATCCGCGCTTGTCTTCATGGTATTGTCGACGGTAATTCCGCGCCCGCAGGCAATGCCTGCATCCTTTGCGATGCCGATGCCCGCTCTGACGCCTACGGCAAGAACCAGAACGTCAAAATCGATGACGCGTCCGCTCTTCATAACAGCTGTATTTCCTCTGAATTCCGAGGCAGTATCGCCGGTAAGAACCGTGATTCCGCTGTCCTCGAGATGCTTCTGTACTATCGAGGCGCATTCGTCGTCAAGTATACTCGAGAGAACGCGACCGGCGAGATCGAAGACCGTGATTTTTCCTACTCTGTCTCTGAGGCCCTCCGCGCACTTGAGTCCGATGAGTCCGGCGCCGGCAATCAGAACGCGGCAGTCCGGCGTAATGGCTTTTTCAAGCGCAAGAGTGTCGTCGAGAGTCATAAACGAATACTTGTTCTTTACGGTATCAAGTCCCGCGAATGGCGGAACGAAGGGCGATGAGCCCGTGGCCAGCGCAAGCTCGTCGTAGGAGACAACGGAACCGTCGTCAAGCTCTACCGTGTGAGCCTCTGTATCTGCCTTTACGGCTCTTTTGCCGTACAGAACCTCCGCGCCGTTCGCTTCATAGAAATCGGCGGGACGGTAAGACATTTTTTCTACGGTTGTTTTTCCCTCAAGGTAGTACGAAATAAGCGGACGGCAGTAAACGGGACGGGACTCAGCGGAAATAACCGTGATTTTTCCTTCCTTATCCGTTGTTCTTATTCCTTCGATGCAGCCTGCGGCCGCGGTGCCGTTTCCAATAATAACATAATTTTTCATATCAATCACGTTCCTCGTAAACGATGGCCTTATTCGGACAGCCCTTAACGCACGCAGGCTCTCCGCAGGTATTCTTCAGGCAGAGCTCGCATTTCTGCATGATTCCGTCCTCCGAGGGCGAAAGAGCTCCGTAGGGACAAACAAGGACGCAGGTAAGACAGCCGACACAGCGTGTTCTGTCAACAACAACCACGCCGTCCTTCTTGGATATCGCTCCTGCAATGCAGCTCTTTATGCACATAGGATCCTCGCAGTGTCTGCAGGAAACGGCATAGTTGATTTTTCCGTCGGTCTCCACATGAATTCTGGGGAAGATTTTTTTGCCCTTCAGGGCCGTAACCATGTCCTTAAGTCCGGAATTGGCAAAAGCGCAGTTGTATTCGCAAAGCCTGCAGCCGAGGCACCATTCTTCGTTAACATATACTCTTTTCATCTTTTATTCTCCGGCATGAGAGATTCCGAGGATTTCAAGTTCCTTTTCGGTGAGTCCTATTCCGCGGAGCATCAGTCTGTTTCCGCGGAGAGCTTCAATGGAGTTGATACCCATTCCGCCCATCATTTCCTTGATTTCATTGTTCCATGCAGTCATAAGATTTACGAGTCTTTCGCTTCCTATATCGGGATTCAGACGCTTCACAAGGTCGGGACGCTGTGTGGCGATACCCCAGTTGCACTTGCCGGTCTGGCAGCTTCTGCACAGATGGCAGCCCAGCGACAGCAGCGCGGCGGTCGCAATGTAGCAGGCATCGGCTCCGAGGGCAATGGCCTTGACGACATCGGACGCGCTTCTGATGCTTCCTCCGACGACAAGGGAAACGTTGTTGCGGATGCCTTCGTCGCGGAGTCTCGTATCAACAGCGGCAAGGGCAAGCTCGATCGGGATACCTACATTGTCCCTGATTCTCGTGGGAGCAGCTCCGGTTCCGCCGCGGAAACCGTCGATGGCGATGATATCCGCTCCGCTTCGGGCAATTCCGCTTGCAATAGCGGCGATGTTGTGAACGGCGGCAACCTTTACGATTACCGGCTTTTTATATTCGGTGGCTTCCTTCAGAGAGAAAATCAGCTGACGGAGGTCCTCGATGGAGTAAATGTCGTGATGAGGAGCGGGAGAAATGGCATCCGAGCCCTCGGGAATCATTCTGGTCCTCGAAACGTCTCCGACGATTTTGGCTCCGGGAAGATGTCCGCCGATGCCGGGCTTTGCGCCCTGGCCCATCTTGATTTCGATTGCGGCTCCTCCGCCCAGATACTTTTCGTAAACGCCGAAGCGGCCGCTGGCAACCTGAACGATGGTGTTCTTGCCGTACTGATAGAAATCCTCGTGCAGTCCGCCCTCTCCGGAGTTATAATATACTCCGAGCTTAGTGGCTGCGCGGGCAAGAGAGCTGTGGGCATTGTAGCTGATGGAGCCGTAGCTCATCGCAGAAAACATAACCGGCATTGACAGCTCAAGCTGAGGGGGCATGTCGCAGACCATTTTTCCTTCGGCATCGCGGGTAATCTTATCCGGCTTCTTGCCGAGAGAGACCTTTGTTTCCATCGGCTCTCTGAGCGGGTCGATGGAGGGGTTCGTAACCTGAGAGGCGTTGATAAGAATCTTGTCCCAGTATACGGGCAGCGGCTTCGGGTTGCCCATGGAGGAAAGAAGAACTCCTCCGCTGTTTGCCTGTTTATAAACTTCCTTAATAGTATCGTTCTGCCAGTTGGCGTTTTCCCTGAATGTGCAATCACTCTTTACAATCTTAAGAGCTCTTGTGGGGCAAAGCGAAACACAGCGCTGGCAATCCACGCATTTGGTTTCGTCGCTTATCATGATTCCGCGCTCGGGATCATAGGAATGCACCTCATTGGCGCACTGTCGTTCGCATACACGGCAGGCTATGCAGCGTGACTCGTTGCGGACAACCTCATACTCCGGAAAGATATATTCGATACCCATCAATATTTACCGTCCTTAACACGAATGATAACAGGCTCTCCGCCTGCGGGAGCCTTGATGTTTACGGCATCGGGCTCCATTGTTCTGATAGAGGCTTCCTCGCTCGCGATGAATACTCTGTCGTCTTTTTCTCCGGTCACCATAGATCTCAGCTTGAGTCTGTCGTTCAGCGCCATGAGGCCTCCGGTAAATCCGAAGACGATGGAGAACGGACCTGTTATCAGGAGACTCGGGAAGAGCTTGCGGAGATATTCGCACTTTTTTCTCTCCTCATCGTCAGCCATTCGGCCGATGGTGCTCCAGAACGGAGCGGCGATGACCTTGGCGGCCTCGTCGAGGCTGAATCCCTGCTTTCTGATCAGGTAATCGAGAATATATGTAATTACTTCCGTATCGGTCTGAAGCGTGCAGCGATAACCGAACATCTCTATGAAACGGCGGTTGGCATCGTATGAAGATATCTCACCGTTGTGGACTATCGACTGGTCAAGCAGCGTAAACGGGTGAGCGCCTCCCCACCAGCCGGGAGTATTCGTGGGATACCGTCCATGAGCGGTCCAGGAATAACCCTCATATTCTTCAAGCCTGTAAAAGACGCCGACATCCTCCGGGAAGCCTACGGCCTTGAAGGTTCCCATGTTTTTTCCGCTGGAGAAAACGAAGGCACCCTTAAGCTGAGTGTTGATGTGCATCACGGCTCTTACGGTATACTCGTCCTCATTGAGCTGAAGAGCATCGACCTTGGATTTAAGCGGACTTAAGAAGTATCGCCATATGATTGGGATATCTTTTATTTCCGGAATCTTTCTCGTGGGGATTATTTCACTTTTTACTATCTCAAAGCGCTCCTTTAGGAAAACCTCGCAGTCCTTGCGGGTCTCGCGCGAGTCAAAAAACATATGGAACGCATAATAGTCCCTGTATTCGGGATAGATGCCGTAGCCGGCAAAGCCGCCGCCCAGACCGTTGGATCTGTCATGCATCGGCTTCATGGCCTCGGTAATCAGAGAACCCGACATCTTCTTTCCTTCTTTGGATATTACAGCAGCAATCGCGCATCCCGACGGAATGCGTACTTCTCCTTCGAGCTTCATCCTGTACCTCTTTCTGATGGTGAAAAAAAATAAAAGCGCTCATTTCCGCACAGTTATACTGTGATAGAAATGAACGCCTTTGCTCATTTACGCGTATTATACAACTCTTTGAACGATTTGTCAATACAAAAATTCAAAAACCAAACAAAAAATCCCTATTTTTATTATCCGCGCAGGATTCTTTGATAAGATGCGGATTAACATTATTCATTTTTGCGGTTTATCCTGCCCTGAAGCACTGTCGTAAGACGGCGAAACGGCGGCGATCAGCCGTGAGAAGCCCTTTATTGGTCTCAAAGCGAAAAAATCTTTAAAAAATCGAAAAAAACTCTTGACAAACGTGTTTGTTTGGTGTAAAATATGCCCATCAAAGGCAAGGGCGTCTTTTAGTGCAAGCTAAAGGGCGTTTTTCTCTTTTTTAACCTCCAAAAAAACGAATAACAAAACAAGGCAATGGCGTCTTTCGGAACTCTGCTCCGACAGGCGCCTCTTTGTTTTGTTATTCGCCCACCATTCACAGAAAATAATTAATTTTATCCAAAGGAGATAAAACTTATGGAAACAGTAAAAGAAATGTTCGGAAGCAACGTCTTTGATGACAGAGTCATGAAAGCAAATCTTCCCGCAAAGGTTTACGCATCGCTCAAAAAAACAATTGATGAAGGCACAGAGCTCGACAGCAGCGTCGCCAACGCGGTTGCGGAAGCCATGAAGGAGTGGGCCATCGCCAAGGGCGCCACACACTTCACTCACTGGTTCCAGCCGCTTACCGGTGTTACTGCCGAGAAGCACGACAGCTTCATCTCTCCCTCTCCCGACGGCGGAGTAATCATGGAATTCTCCGGCAAGGAGCTGATCAAGGGCGAGCCCGATGCCTCCTCCTTCCCCTCCGGCGGTATCCGCGCCACCTTTGAGGCCAGAGGCTACACAGCCTGGGACCCCACTTCCTATGCATTCGTCAAGGGTAAGACCCTTTGCATCCCCACAGCCTTCTGCTCCTACGGCGGCGAGGCCCTGGATAAAAAGACTCCTCTTCTCCGTTCGATGGCCGCTCTCAACAAGCAGGCTCTGAGAATCTTAAAGCTCTTCGGCAACAGCGACGTAAAGTGCGTACGCACATCCGTCGGTCCCGAGCAGGAATACTTCCTTATTACTAAGGAAATGTACGACAAGCGCCCCGACATCCGCTTCACAGGCAGAACCCTTTTCGGCTGCAAGCCTCCGAAGGGCCAGGAGATGGACGACCATTACTTCGGCGTAATCAAGCCGAAGGTAGCCGAGTTCATGGAAGACCTCAACGAAGAGCTCTGGAAGCTCGGCATTCTCGCCAAGACAGAGCATAACGAGGTTGCTCCCGCTCAGCATGAGCTGGCTCCCATCTACACAACCACCAACATCGCAACCGATCACAACCAGCTGATGATGGAAATGATGCAGAAGATCGCCTCCAAGCACGGTCTCGTCTGCCTGCTCCATGAAAAACCGTTTGCCGGCGTCAACGGAAGCGGCAAGCACAACAACTGGTCCATGGCTACCGATACAGGCATCAACCTCCTCTCCCCCGGTGATACTCCTCACGAGAACGTTCAGTTCCTTACATTCCTCTGCGCCGTTATCAAGGCCGTAGACGAATATCAGGATCTGCTCCGCATCTCCGTTGCCACCGCCGGCAACGACCACCGTCTGGGCGCAAACGAGGCTCCTCCGGCTGTCGTTTCCATCTTCCTCGGCGATGAGCTCACCGCCATCCTTGAGGCAATCGAAACCGACACTCCCTATTCCGGAACCGTCCGCACCAAGATGAAGCTCGGTGTAGACGTTCTTCCTCAGTTCAACCGCGACACCACCGACAGAAACAGAACCTCTCCCTTCGCCTTCACCGGCAACAAGTTCGAGTTCAGAATGCTCGGCTCCTCCAACAGCATTTCCTGCGCGAACATCATGCTCAACAGCGCCGTAGCAGAGGTTCTCAAGGGCTTCGCCGATGAGCTTGAGGTCGCCGACGATTTCACCGCCGCTCTTCACGGCATCATCAGAAAGACCATCAAGGATCACAAGCACATCCTCTTCAACGGAAACGGCTACGATGCTTCCTGGATCGGAGAAGCCACCGAAAAGCGCGGACTTCTCAACTACCGCACCACTCCCGACTGCATGCCTCACCTGCTCGACAAGAAGAACGCCGATATGCTCAAGGGCCTCGGAGTATTCACTCAGACCGAGCTCGATTCCCGTGTGGACATCATGCTTGAGAACTACTGCAAGACCGTTATCATAGAAGCCAACACCATGGTCGATATGGCCGGCACCGCCATCACTCCCGCTGTTGCCGAGTACACTCACAAGCTTGCCGATTCCATCATCGCCAAGAAGGCCGCATGCGGCTCCGTCGCCTGCGCTTATGAGTCCTCCGCAATGAAGACCCTCTCCGAGCTCACCGATGCCATCGCTGTTTCAACCGCTTCCCTGGAAGCCAAGATTGCCGATGTCAAGGCCATAGACGACGTTATCGAACAGTCCTACGCCATCCGCGACGAGCTCATCCCCGCCATGGATGCCTTAAGAGCTCTTGTCGATTCCGCCGAGACCAAGACCGCCAAGGCATACTGGCCTTATCCGAGCTACGCTGATATGCTCTTTAGCGTAAAATAAAAACGACAAAAGGAAGTAACGAACAATGGGAATAGAAGAAATCACCAAATTAATCGGTGATGCCGTATCGAAAGAAGCGTACGGCATCTGGATCCTGATAGGAACCGCCCTCATATTCTTTATGCAGGCCGGCTTCGCAATGGTTGAGACAGGCTTTACAAGAGCCAAGAACGCCGGAAACATTATCATGAAGAACCTTATGGACTTCTGCATCGGCTGCGTTCTTTTCATGGTAATAGGCTTCAGCCTTATGATGTCCGAGAATTATCTCTTCGGCGTCATCGGTGTTCCCAATATGCAGCTTTTCACCGATTTCGGTTCATTCATAACCGGCGGTCAGGCAACCTCCTTTGTATTTAACCTCGTGTTCTGCGCCACCGCGGCAACAATCGTTTCCGGTGCAATGGCGGAAAGAACCAAGTTCCTTTCCTACTGCATTTATTCCGCAGCAATTTCACTCTTTGTATATCCCATCGAGGCCGGCTGGGTATGGAACTCCCAGGGCTGGCTCGCACAGATGGGCTTCCACGATTTCGCAGGCTCGGCCGCCATTCACTCCGTCGGCGGAATCACCGCTCTGATCGGCGCGATGATGCTGGGTCCCCGTCTCGGCAAGTACGTCAAGGACAAGACCGGCAAGGTCACTAAGGTAAACGCGATCCCCGGTCACTCCGTAACTCTCGGAGCTCTCGGCTGCTTCATCCTCTGGTTCGGCTGGTACGGCTTCAACGGTGCCGCCGCCTGGGATAACCCCTCTCTCGCCTCAATCTTTGTAACAACCACCATCGCTCCCTCCGTGGCAACCGTTGCCACCATGATTTACACATGGGTTAAAAACGGCAAGCCCGATGTTTCCATGTGTCTGAACGGCTCCCTCGCCGGACTCGTAGGCGTAACCGCGGGCTGCGATTCCGTCGATGCCATCGGCGCTGCCGTTATCGGTCTTGTTTCCGGTATCCTTGTAGTAGTTGTTGTTGAGCTGCTCGACCTCAAGCTCCACATCGACGATCCCGTCGGTGCTGTTGCCGTTCACTTTGCCAACGGTGTCTGGGGCACAATCGCCGTAGGTCTGCTCTCCAACCCGAATGCTCCCGCCGGTCTTAAGGGCCTCCTCTACACCGGTGATTTCAGACTACTCGGTGTTCAGGTTCTCGGTATCGTATGCATCCTTGCATGGACCGGAATCATGATGTTCCTCGTATTCATGCTTATCAAGAAGACTGTCGGTCTCCGCGTTTCCGCCGAAGAAGAAATCAAGGGCCTTGACAGCACCGAGCACGGTCTGCCCAGTGCGTATGCAGACTTTGTTCCCGCTGTCGAAAGCATCGATTACGGCTTTGAAGAGCCCGCTGTTGCGGTTTCCGGCGATACACCGGTTGCCGAGGCGGTTCCCGTAAAGAAGGTTCCCACCTTCGACGACGGATCTCCCAAATTCACCAAGGTCGAAATCATATGCAAGGAAGCCAAGCTTGAAACGCTTAAGAGCGCTATGATGGAGATCGGCATCACCGGCATGACGGTGTCGCACGTTCTCGGCTGCGGTGTTCAGAAGGGCAAGCCCGAGTATTACCGCGGAGTTGCAATCGAAGCAAGCCTGCTGCCTAAGGTTCAGGTTGACATCGTTGTCAGCAAGGTTCCCGTCCGCAGCGTCATAGAGACCGCCAAGAGAGTTCTCTACACCGGTCACATCGGCGACGGCAAGATCTTTGTTTACGATGTTGAAAACGTCGTAAAGGTCCGCACCGGTGAGGAAGGCTACGAAGCGCTGCAGGATGTAGAATGATTTCAAAAGTCAACATGACTTTTGAAATCGTCGACACTCAGGCTTCGATGACGGAGCGTCATCGATTTGCTAACGCAAACCGCCTTCGGTCGCATCTATTATAATCGCCGACACTCAGGCATAGGTGACGGAACGTCATCGATTTGCTAACGCAAACCGCCTTCGGTCGCATCTATTATAATCGTCGACACTCAGGCATAGGTGACGGAGCGTCATCGATTTGCTAACGCAAACCGCCTTCGGTCGCATCTATTATAATCGCCGACACTCAGGCATAGGTGACGGAGCGTCATCAAATTTAACCGAATAATACCGTCTCGACGGTGAAAACCGTCGAGACGGCAATCCTATGTAAAAAGAGAAAAACGCTCCTTTTCAAAAAAGGAGCAAAGGAGATAAAAAATGTGTTCCATCATCGGATATTGCGGGAAATGCATCGACTTTCCGCTGTTTAAAGAAGGCTTTGACCAAACCATATCCCGCGGTCCCGATGACTGCAGGATTATCGAAACCGGAGACGGCGTCCTCGGCTTCCACCGCCTTGCCATCATGGGCCTGACTCCGGAAGGCATGCAGCCCTTCGAGGCAGACGGAAGCTACGTTGTCTGCAACGGCGAAATCTACGGCTTTAAGGCCCTCAGAGATTCGCTTGAAGCAAAAGGCTACACCTTCAAATCGGATTCCGACTGCGAAATCCTTCTTCCCCTCTACCGCGAATACGGCACGGACATGTTCGCAATGCTCGATGCCGAATACGCCCTCATCATCTACGACGGACAGTCCGGAAAATACATCGCTGCCCGCGATCCCATCGGAATCCGTCCCCTGTACTACGGCTACGATGCCGCCGGAACCGTCGTCTTTGCCAGCGAGCCCAAAAACCTCACCGGAATCTGCGACAAAATCATGCCCTTCCCTCCCGGACACTACTACATAGACGGCAGCTTCGTCTGCTATCGCAAAATAGAGGATGCTCCGGTTTATTCACATGACGATCTTGAAACCGTCTGCAAAAAAATCAACGAAAAGCTCACAGCCGGCGTTGACAAGCGTCTGGTTGCGGACGCAAAAGTCGGCTTCCTTCTCTCCGGAGGACTGGATTCCTCTCTTGTATGCGCCATCGCTGCAAGGAAATCCTCCGCGCCGATCAAGACCTTTGCCATCGGTATGGATAAGGACGCTATAGACCTCAAATACGCAAAGCAGGTTGCCGATTTCATCGGCAGCGATCACACCGAGGTATACATGACCAAGGAGCAGGTGCTCTCTTCTCTTGAGGAGGTCATCCGAATTCTCGGGACCTATGACATCACGACAATCCGCGCGAGCATGGGTATGTATCTGCTCTGCAAATGGATTCACGAAAACACCGATATCCGGGTGCTTCTCACCGGCGAAATCTCCGATGAGCTCTTCGGATACAAATATACAGACTTTGCCCCTTCCGCCGATGCTTTCCAGAAGGAAGCGCAGAAGCGCATAAGAGAGCTTCATATGTACGACGTACTCAGAGCCGACAGATGCATTTCCTCCAACTCTCTTGAGGCACGCGTTCCGTTCGGAGATCTTGATTTTGTCGAATATGTAATGTCAGTCGATCCCGAAAAGAAGCTCAACACATACGGAATGGGTAAATACCTCCTCCGCCACGCCTTTGAGGACGACAGGCTTCTCCCCGAATCCATTCTCTGGAGACAGAAGGCCGCCTTCTCGGATGCCGTGGGTCACTCCATGGTGGATGACCTAAAGGAATATGCGGAGAGTTGCTATACTGAAGAAGAATACGAGGAAAAACGCAGAAAATATACATTCTCGACACCGTTTACAAAGGAATCGCTCCTGTACCGCGAAATCTTTGAAAAGTATTATCCGGGACAGGCCGAGATGGTTGCAGACTTCTGGATGCCCAACAGGGAGTGGGAGGGCTGCAACGTCAACGATCCCTCCGCAAGAGTGCTGTCGAACTACGGAGCCTCCGGAGTCTGATCTCCTGCCCCGCACTGTACGGTACGCCATCCGTACCGAAAAGCAGCAGCCGTGCAGCAACCAAGCGCGCGGCTGCGTTCCAAAAAAACACAGGATAAGGAAGAATAAAACTATGACCAATGACACCACCGGTCTGCACGAGGAATGCGGCGTTTTCGGAGTCTGGAGTCCCGAGAAGCTTAAGGCCGCAGAAATGATATACTGCGGCCTTATTGCCCTTCAACACCGCGGACAGGAATCCGCCGGCATCGTTACCTGCGATACAATGGGACCTATCGGAAATATCAGCGCACACAAGGGCATGGGCCTCGTCAGCGAGGTCTTCCGCAGCACCACGCTTGAAAAGCTGAGAGGGAACATCGGAATAGGTCATGTAAGATATTCGACAACGGGCGGCAGTATAGAGGAAAACGCCCAGCCGATATTTCTGAACTACTCTAAGGGCACCCTGGCTCTTGCGCACAACGGCAACATCACAAATGCCGAAACCTTCCGCCGCGAGCTTCAGGACGAGGGTGCAATTTTCGGCGGAACTACCGATTCGGAGGTCATTGCTTACAAAATAGCCCGCGAACGCATGAGAGCCGCCTCTATCGAGGAGGCCGCAGCCCGTGTCGCAAGAGAACTGAAGGGCGGCTATTGCCTGCTTCTCTTAAGTCCTCAGAAGCTGACAGGCGTGCGCGATCCGCTGGGTCTCAAGCCGCTGTGTATAGGCAGAAGAGGTTCTGCCTATATTCTTGCGTCTGAGAGTACCGCGCTTGCGGCCGTAGGAGCGGATTTTGTAAGAGACGTTGAGCCCGGCGAAATAGTAACCATAACCAAAGAAGGAATTAAATCGAACAACTTCGCACAGGCCTCAAAGAAGGCTCACTGCGTATTTGAATACATTTATTTTGCGAGACTTGATTCGGTAATCGACGGCGTCAGCGTATATGATGCCCGCGTTCGCGGGGGCAGAGCTCTTGCCGAGCGCTATCCGGTTGAAGCCGATGTCGTAACCGGCGTCCCGGATTCAGGTCTGGCTGCCGCTGCAGGCTATTCGGAGGCTGCAGGACTTCCCTTCCGACTTGCGTTTGCCAAGAACAACTATGTCGGAAGGACCTTTATAAAGCCCGACCAAAGCGAGAGAATCTCCGCAGTCCATATGAAGCTCCGCGTAATCGAGGAGGTCGTAAGAGGCAAGCGCGTGGTCCTTGTAGATGATTCCATAGTCCGAGGCACTACAATGGCGGGCCTGATTGACGAAATGAGAAAAGCCGGTGCCAAAGAGGTTCACGTGCGCATAAGCTCCCCCCCGTTCCTCTATCCCTGCTACTACGGCACCGATGTCCCGAACAACTCACAGCTGCTGGCAAGCGAGCACTCCACGGAGGAAATACGCCAGAGGATAGGCGCTGACTCCTTAGGATACATGAAGCTTGAGGATCTTGAAAAAATGACAGGCGGGCTGTCGCTGTGCAAAGCCTGTTTTGATAACAATTACCCCGTTTAATGAGGCTTAAAAATGGAACAGAACAAAAAAATAAAGCTGGTTCTTGAGGACGGCTCCGAATATATAGGAAGCTCCTTTGGCGCCGACACCGAAAAATGCGTCGAAATTGTCTTCAATACCTCGATGGTGGGCTATCAGGAAATAATATCAGACCCCTCATATACATATCAGGCGGTCGTTATGACCTACCCCCTCATCGGCAATTACGGAATCTGCGACGATGACTACGAGACCGACCGTCCCTCCGTATCTGCTCTCATATGCAAAGAGTACTGCGATGAGCCCTCGAACTTCAGATGCGCCGAAACCCTCTCCGAGGTTATGAAAAGATATGACATCACGGGACTCAGCGGTATAGATACAAGAAAGCTCGGAAGACATATAAGAGACAACGGAAGCTGCAAAGCAATACTCTGCGATGCCGGAACCACAGTCCCCGAAGCGCTTAACAAAATCGCGGAGGCGGAATATAAAACCGATGCCGTCGCTACTGTAAGCACGCCGAAGAGCTATACCGCAGGCAGCGGACGCAGAAGAATAGTCGCCATCGATTGCGGAATGAAGAAGAATATAGTAAGAGAATTCATAAAACGCGATTGCACAGTAACAGTCGTGCCGTGGAACGCGTCACCTGAAAAAATCATGTCCTGCGATCCCGACGGACTGTTCATCTCGAACGGTCCCGGTGACCCGGAGAGCTGCACCGAAACCGTAGCAACCGTAAAAACGCTGCTCGGAAGGCTGCCCGTATTCGGTATCTGCCTGGGACATCAGATTATTGCGCTGGCCTCCGGTGCTCACACATACAAGCTGAAATTCGGCCACAGAGGCGGAAACCATCCGGTAAAAAATCTTGAGACCGGCAAAATTGAGATCACATCCCAGAATCACTCCTATGCTGTTGATCCCGAAAGCCTTGAAGGCACGGGCCTCATAGTCAGCCACATGAATCTTCTGGACAACACGGTTGAAGGACTGGAGAATGCGGAAAAAAGAGTGTTCTCCGTTCAGTATCACCCAGAAAGCGCTCCCGGTCCCCAGGACAGCAGCTATCTTTTCGACAAATTTCTTAAATTAACCGATGGATTCAGAAAGGAGAAAAACCAATGCCTAAGAGAACGGATATAAAGAGAGTCCTTGTCATAGGCTCGGGTCCGATAGTAATCGGCCAGGCGGCAGAGTTCGACTATGCCGGCACGCAGGCCTGCCTCGCTCTGCGCGAGGAGGGCTATGAGGTTATTCTCTGCAATTCCAATCCCGCCACCATCATGACTGACACCACCATCGCCGATAAGGTATATATGGAGCCTCTCACCACCGAATTCGTCGGCAAAATCATACGCAAGGAGCGTCCCGACGCTCTCCTGCCCGGCATCGGCGGACAGACAGGCTTAAACCTGGCAATAGAGCTTCAGAAGGACGGCGTACTTGAGGAATGCGGCGTCGAGCTGCTCGGAACCGGCAGCGACAGCATCAACCGCGCTGAGGACCGTGAGCTTTTCAAGGAGCTCTGTCTGAAGCTCGGAGAGCCCGTAATCCCCTCTCAGATT
Source organism: Clostridia bacterium (assembly GCA_024404665.1). Lineage (GTDB taxonomy): Bacteria > Bacillota > Clostridia > Oscillospirales > CAG-272 > CAG-390. Next base: position 2,982 of record JAKSPQ010000001.1, on the reverse strand, counting down.
ACATATAACCTCGATGAAGCCGTCATGGCCGCAGGAAATATCGGTTATCCCGTGGTTCTGCGCCCGGCATTCACGCTCGGAGGAACCGGAGGAGGCTTTGCATATAACGAGGCTGAGCTCCGCGAAATCGGCAAGAATGCGTTCAAGCTCTCCCCCGTGCACCAGGTTCTCATCGAGAAGAGCGTCAAGGGATACAAGGAAATCGAGTATGAAGTAATCCGCGACGGCAACGATACCGCCATAACCGTCTGCAATATGGAGAATATCGATCCCGTCGGCATCCATACCGGAGACTCCATTGTTGTATGTCCCTCCCAGACTCTGACCAATAAGGAATATCACATGCTCCGCGATGCCGCCCTCCGCATCATCCGAGAGCTTAAAATAGAGGGAGGCTGCAACGTTCAGTTTGCTTTGGACCCGCACTCGTTCCGCTACTACGTCATAGAGGTCAACCCCCGCGTTTCGCGCTCCTCCGCCCTCGCCTCAAAGGCCTCCGGGTACCCCATCGCAAGAGTGTCCGCAAAAATTGCCGTAGGCATGAGACTCGATGAAATCAGGCTTGCGAACACGATGGCGTCCTTTGAGCCTGCTCTCGACTATGTCGTTACGAAAATGCCGCGCTTCCCGTTTGACAAGTTTACATCGGCGGACAACAGTCTGAATACTCAGATGAAGGCCACCGGCGAAACCATGAGCATAGGCCGCACTCTTGAGGAAAGCCTGCTCAAGGCCATACGCTCGCTTGAAGCCGGAGCCAATCATCTGTGGATGGCCAAGTTCGACGGCGCCTCCACGGAGGAAATGCTCGAATACATAAAAATCGGCACCGATGACAGAATTTTCGCCGTCGCAGAACTGCTTCGCCGCGGAATCTCCTGCGAAGAGCTGGCCTCCCGCACTCTCATCGATGTATTCTTCATCCGCAAATTCAGAAACATTGTCGATACCGAGAAGGAAATCGCGGAATCGGGTCTTTCGGAAGCAATACTGTTAAAAGCCAAAAAGACCGGCTTCGGAGACAAGTACATCGCCAAGCTCACGGGAAAAACCGAACGCGAGGTCAGAGAATTCAGGAAAGCCTGCGGAATAAAGCCCGTGTATAAGATGATCGACACCTGCGCGAGCGAATTTTCAAGCTACGTTCCTTACTTCTATTCGACATATGAGGAGGAAAACGAATCGCTGGATTCCGGAAGGAAGAAAATCATCGTTCTGGGTTCAGGCCCCATCCGCATCGGCCAGGGCGTTGAATTCGATTATTCTACCGTTCACGCCGTGAAGACCATAAAAGAAAACGGCTTTGAAGCCATCGTCATCAACAATAACCCCGAAACCGTTTCCACGGACTATACAACGTCAGACAAGCTTTATTTTGAGCCTCTGACTACTGAGGATACCCTTAATATTATCGAATTCGAAAAGCCGTACGGCGTCATCGTCTCTCTGGGCGGCCAGACGGCCGTTAACCTTGCGGAGCCGCTTGACAGCTACGGAGTAAAAATCATAGGAACAGTCTGCGCCGCCATCGAGAAGGCCGAAAACCGCGATGTCTTCGAAAAGCTTCTGGAGAAGCTGAATATTCCCGAGCCGCGCGGAATGGCTGTCACAAATATCGAGGACGGCGTCCGCGCCGCCGCCGAAATCGGCTATCCGGTTCTTGTTCGCCCCTCCTTTGTTCTGGGCGGACGCGCGATGCAGATAGTTGCCAAGGAGAAGGACCTGCGTCATTACCTCAACACTGCGGTAAAAATCGATGTCGACAAGCCCGTCCTGGTTGACAAGTACATCCGCGGCAAAGAGCTCGAGGTTGATGCAATCTGCGACGGCAAAAAGGTATTCATCCCCGGCATCATGGAGCTTGTCGAGCGAACCGGAGTCCATTCCGGCGACTCGGTGAGCGTTTATCCCACGTTCAGCGTTTCGGAAAAGGTCAGAAGCACAATAAAGGATTATACCGTCAAGCTCGGTCTCGGCTGCGGAATCATAGGTCTTTTCAACATTCAGTTCATCGTTGACGATAATGATGACGTGTACATTATTGAGGTCAATCCGCGCTCCTGGAGATCCGTCCCGTTCCTCTCGAAGGCCACCGGCTTCAGTCTTGCCGACATAGCCACCCTTGTCATTCTCGGGAAGAGCCTCGACGAGCAGGGCATCGACTGCGAAACAGAGCATATCGCTTCAAAATGGTATGTAAAAGCTCCCGCATTTTCCTTCTCCAAGCTGCACGGAATGGATTCCTACCTCTCTCCCGAGATGAAATCCACCGGAGAAGCCATCGGTTATGACGCAAAGCTGCATCGCGCTCTTTACAAGGCGTTTCTGGCTTCCGGAATGAAGCTCGGAAGCCACGGCACCGTCATCGTCTCTCTCGCCGATGAAGACAAGGCGGAGGGTATCCCGCTCGCCAAGCGCTTCTACGACATGGGCTTCTCGATAGAGGCAACGTCCCTGACTGCAGAGTATCTCAAGGCTGCCGGCGTGCGTACAAGAGTCCGCCGCAAGCTCAGCGAGGGCAGCGAGGAAATCCTCGACTCCATCCGCTCCGGCAGAGTGAGCTACGTAATAAACACCCGCGCGATCCTTTCGGGCATTCATTACGTTGACGGCGAGGCCATCCGAGCGACCGCCATACAGAACGGAGTCACGATGTTCACATCGCTCGATACTGTCCGCGTCTTCCTTGACGTTCTTGAAGAGGTAACATTCAGAGTTGACACTATAAACTGCTGAAACACAAATTCAAACAAGGCTTTTCTCAGGCCGAATCTATTGAAAAAATCCGGATTGCCCGCATATTTGGACGGACAATCCGGTTTTTTTCCGGGATTAACAAAAAGCTCTGAAGGATTGTCTGTTGAGTTGACGAGCTCTGTCAATCTTATTATTCACGGGAACACAGTTATTGTAACCGTTCAATCAACTGTAAATTTTCAAAGTAACTTCTACAGTAAGAGGGTGGTGGAATTTAGTATGAAA